>JAACEL010000403.1 GCA_011682535.1 Nitrospiraceae bacterium
CTGGGCCGTTTGTGTGGTCTCCGACGGGTGCGCTGATGGCGATTTTCGATGGGAGCCTTCCCGCGGCTCAGTTTGTGATGGCGCTATTCAGCCAGGCGCTGTTTACGGGGGCGTGTTTCGTGTTGACGTTGGCGGCGCTGCGCCGCTCGCCCCGGCGGCCCCGGTCGGAGTCGTTCAAACCGATCGACGATCCGCGGATCCTGCGTATGCGGCGGCGAACCTGGCCGTTCTACCTGGTGGATCCGTTGGCGCGGAAGAAACCGATCGAGGATCGGCGCAACCCGATGATGGTGCGTGAGCTGCGCTGGGGGTTGGCGACCCGGGCCACGTTCTTGCTGCGGGTGTTCTTCGGTTCGTTCATCGTCTGGTTCTTCAGTTCCGTGCCGGTGGCTTTCGAGCGCAACCAGGAAGGGGCGGAGTGGTGGTTCATGGTGCAGATGGTGGTTATGGTGGTAGTGGCGCCGGCGTTTGTGTCGACTGCAATGACGAAGGAATATGAGCAGGGCAACATCGACATGTTGCGGATGACGCTACTGCGTCCGCGCGAGATTATCCTCGGCAAGGTGGCTTCGGGGTTCTTCGTGGTCTCGCCGTTGATCTTCGCGTCCGTTCTGGCCTGCATCTCATTCGCCGTGATGCTGGCATTCGACCTGAGCCTGTTCGTGCCGGGCTACACGACGTTGTTGCTGTGCGCGTTTCTGAGCGTGAGTTTCGGGCTGTTGGCGTCGATGCTGACCAAGCGGTCGATCGTAGCGCTGGTGTTGTCGTATCTCCTCAATATCCTCGTTTTCTTCGGCCCGGTCGTGTTGCGGTTCATTTTCGACGTGCCGATTCTGAAGGAGGCCGGGGGGGTCTCCCTTATGTCCGTGGATTCACCGATCGCGGTTTTTGTGCAACTTGCCGCGGAGAGATCGCCGGAGAGGTGGTTGGCGTGGATCGCGAATGTGTTGCTATACAGTGCCGTGGGCGTTGGGGTGTTGTGGTGGTCGATTCGCCGGTTCGAGTCCCGCCGGTTGCGGGATGACTAACGGGAGCCGCGATGCTGTTTTCGTTTCCATTTCTGGCCTTGGTTCGGCGCGAGTTGGTGATGAATCTTCGCCGCGTTCGTCTGTTTCTGTGGCTGCTGGCGTCCGTGGGCTTGTGTGCGCTCATCTGTGTTTATCAATGGCCCGATAACGTTTGGGCGGCGGTTAACATGGGGTGGCGGTCGCGCGAGATGCTCAACTCTCTGACGGCGGCGTTGCTGGGCGGGGGACTGCTGTTTATTCCAGGGCTTTCGGCTTCGGCGATTGCGAGTGAGTACGAGCAGGGCACCTTCGAGCAACTGCGGCTTACGTTCGTGTCGAACGTGGGCATCGTCGCGGGCAAGCTGGCCAATGTGCTGGGGGTGTACCTGTTGGTTTGCGTGTCGATTCTTCCGGTGATGGCGCTGGCCCTGTTCCTGGTGGGCGTGGACTGGGCCGAGATTGCCCGGGACGGGTTCTTCATTGTCTCGGCGGGGGTGTTCCTGGCCTCGATCGGATTGTTGATGGGGGCGTTGTTGCGGCGGACGGTGGCTGCGACGGTAGCGGCCTATGTCGTGATTGCGGCGTTGCTGGCGGCGGCCTCCTTCTCCGTTCTCTACTCCCGTGGCGGGTCGGCAATGAGGCTCACGACGGATCTGGCTCTCTTTGGGCTTGTATTGGCGGGCGGAGCCTTGCTGCTGACCGTTGTTGCTCTGGAGAGGCCCAAGCGTGCGGTTCGTCTGAGAAGCACGAAGATCATCGACGACGTTCAAGCGCTGGAAACAAGGCGTAAGAGGTTCCCCTACTATCTGATTGATCCACTACGCAGGCGTCCGATGATCGCCGACGGAAAGAACCCGGTTCTGGTGCGCGAAATGCGTGCGGGCGTGATGCGGCGGATGACCGTGAGCATTCGGATCTTCTATGCCGCGACGGCCACGTTCTGCGTCATCAGCATCGTCGGACCGCTGATGATGTTTGGCCAGATCTACGCACGGAACATGGCCACGGTGGTGGTGCGGCGAATCCTGGTGTTGGAGTCGCTGCTGGTGATATTGGTCTGCCCGATTCTCTTGGTGAACGCCTTCAGCAAGGAGCGAGTCGCCGGGAGCGTGGACGCGTTACGCATGACGTTGCTCACACCGCGCCAGATAGTCATGGGCAAACTGGGCGGGGCGCTGTCGATTGCCGTGCCCGTGTTGCTGGCGGTGACGGTGGGCCTGGTGCCACTTGGTTTGCTGACGTTCGGCTTCGGGGGCAGCGCGCGGGCGCTGCTGATGGGTTACCCGACGCTGCTGGTCTGTACATGGTACGCAGTGTGCGCGGGGCTGACTGCCTCGGTGCTCACCAAGCGCACTGGCACGTCGTTGTTGCTGAGCTATCTACTGTGTGGGGCCGCGTTCGCCGGACTGGGAGGCTTGATGTGTGCGGTGACGCTATTGGGGCTGGGTCTCCTCAACATGGTGTATCCAATGCGTGATGTGGCCTGGCTGTGGCAGTACGTGGCCAGCCGGGCCGAGACCCTGGCGGAATTGACCTCTCCCATCGTTTCGTATTGGCAGTCGACTGAGTCGGGCCGTGGGTTCCTTTACGGTGCCCGCTTTTTCCGGTGGATCGTGGGTTGCGTGTTCTTCATTGGTCTGGGATGGGCGCTGGTGTGGCGTAGCGTACTGCATTACCGGCGTAGGCACATGCGGGATCGCTGATCCGAAGAGGGAGTTTTCTCGTTCTCACGGGGGGGAACGAGGAAAACAAAGGAAAGACGGAAAGGGACTGCAATGAGCAGCCTGCGTAGATCGGTCGCTGTGGCCTGCCTGTTGGCTTTGCTGAGCGCTGGATGTGACGACACCTCCGGGCCGTCCGAAAGGGTCGTGGTGTATGTCGCGCTGGATGAGATGTATTCGCGGCCAATCCTGGATGCATTTGAGGAAGCCACGGGGATCGAGGTCCGAGCGGTGTATGACACGGAGGCGTCGAAGACGACGGGGCTGCGGACGCGCCTGGTGGCGGAACGCGACAGGCCGCGCGCGGATGTGTTCTGGAACAATGAAGTGGCGCAAACGATCCTGCTGAAGAAGGAGGGGGTGCTGGAGGCGTATCGGCCTCGGAGTGGGAAGGGAATCCCTGAGGCCTACCGGGATGGGGAGGATTTCTGGACCGGGTTCGCGGCGCGCGGACGAGTGATCGTCTACAACACCAACTTGGTAAAGACGCCGCCGCAGTCGATCCTCGACTTGGCGAAACCCGAATGGAAGGGACGTGTGGCCATCGCGAAACCGCTGTTCGGTACGACGGCCACGCACGCGGCGGCGTTGTTCGCGCTGTGGGGCGAAGAGCGCGCGAAGGCGTTTTTTCAGAGCCTGTTGGACAACGAGGTGGGCATTCTGCCGGGGAATGCGACGGTGCGGGACGCTGTCGCACGCGGCGACTACGCGATGGGATTGACGGATACGGATGACGCGAACGGGGCGGTCGTAGACGGCTTGCCGGCACGATGGCTGTTTCCCGACCAGGAAGCGGGCGGTTTGGGGACGCTTATCATTCCCAACACGGTGGCGCTGATCGCCGGTGCGCCGCATCCAGAGGCCGGGAAGGAGCTGATCGATTTCCTGCTGACGCCCGAAGTGGAGAAGCGACTGGCCGGGATGCGGTCGATTCAGATCCCGCTGAATCCCACGGTGGAACTCCCCGAGGGGGTGCCGGATGTATCCAGCGTGCGGAGCATGAGTGTTTCGTTCGACGCCGCCGCTGATGCGATGCCCACGTCGCTGGAATACATGCAGACGGCGTTCTCGCGATGACGGGGCGTTCTCAAGAGCGTGTTGGCGCGCTGTTGGCGGAGGGCGGTGTGGGCATCGTTGCGGCGGTGCTGCTACTGCCGGTGGCGGTGGTCTTTGCGGGCTCGTTTTGGGGCGAGGGGGGGATCGCGTTCGAGGCGTACCGCACGGTATTGGGAAGCGGGCGGCAGTGGGAGCTGCTGCGCAATACGCTTGTCATCGCGGGGGGGGCGTCGGCGCTGGCGACGGTGCTGGGCAGCGCCTTCGCCTTGACGATCGGGTATGCGCGCGCGCCAACACGGCGCTGGCTGACCTACGCGATGGTTGCGCCGTTACTGATTCCGCCGTATGTGTACGCGGTGGTTTGGTCGGATGTGCTGTCGCGCCGGGGGTGGCTGGACTTCGGGCCCGATCCCGCGCAGTTGCTGCCGGTGAAGGGGTTGATGGTTGCGGGTACGGTTCCGGTGGTATGTGTTTTGGGGCTGGCCTACTTCCCGATTGTCGCGCTGAGCGTGCTTGCGGCACTTCGTCGCTACGACACGGCGATCGAGGATCCGGCGCGGCTGGTGACGGGGGGAGGCCGTGTGCTGCGCTTGATCGCGATGCCTTTGCTGGCGCCCGCGATTTTGGGCGGGAGTGTGTGTGTCTTCGTGTTGTCGCTGGTGGAGTTCGCGGTTCCGTCCCTGTTACAGGTTGACGTCTACAGTGTGGAAATCTACAGCCGCTTTGCCGCGACGTACGACGCAGCCGGGGCGGCGGCGCAGGCGGTCCCGCTATTGGTGTGCGGAACGGTTGCGTTGCTGGGATGGATGGCGTTTGCGGCGCCACGAAGGGGAAGATTGGGAGGAAAGCAGGGAACCCGAAGTTCGATGGATGGTACATGTGCGGGGACGAGGGGAATCGCGTTGGCCCTGGCTGCTTGGTGTGTGCTCGGTGCGTGTGTGCTGGTTCCGCTGGGGGCGTTGGTGGTGCGT
>JAACEL010000404.1 GCA_011682535.1 Nitrospiraceae bacterium
TTTGCATACGGGATATTGCCGTTCATGAAATCCGTCGAAACGGCCGTTTCATTTTGCCACCGGCGGAACACTGCGATTGGCGCCGGCGCGCGAATTGTAATTCCGCCCCGCGAGTAGCATTGGGCAGGATAGCCTGTAGCTGCTCGCGGGGCGCGGAGGGCGGTTCAATCGATTTTTCGATTTCTTGCGCTTACCATTGCGGGTCTTGATCCCATATCTTCACATCGTCCACCCACATGGTGTTGTCATCGACTTCGTTTCCATTCGCGGTGATCCCGACTTGAATGCGGCTGAATATAGAGTCCGCCCGCGGCAGCGTGATGCCCGTGGCGTCGAGGACCAGGTCGTTATTCTGCCAAACCTTCATGACACCACTGGTGGTGTCCGACAGCTCCATGTACACGCGCAGGCGCACCCACTGATCCTTGGGGAAGGCGAGTTCTTGCCCGGGCGTTTGGAAAAACTCATCGCCCACACACCACTTGCCCATATCGGATTTCAGCCACTCGCCAGTGGGACCGCTGAGGAATAGTCTGCGTCCCGGTGAATTGCATATGGTGCCTGCGCCTTCATTCGGGCAGGAGACGGCGTCCGTGCAGGTTGCGGGGGCCTCGAGGTCCCACAAGAACACGCTGAGGGTGTCCGTTCCACCGAGAAGGTACACCCACTGCTCCGTCCAGACCTTATCGCCGTTTGCGAACGTAAGGTCGTCTTTGGAGATCATGGCTTTTGAAGCATTTGTTCCACCATATTTCAGGGCGAAGCAAAACAGGGATTGGGTCCCCGAGTGCACCGGCGATGTCTTCTCAAGATCGATCGTATTTCCCGTATCCTCGATGTAATTGAACCATCTTGAACCATCGAGTGGGAACAGGTCCTCGAACACATCCGCGTTCTCGAAGCCATCGTCGAAGATGGGGCTGGCGGGTCCGCCGCCGCCACTCGGCACACCGAGAATCTCGACATCATCCACAAAGGCATCATCACCCACGTCCGAAAAAGACTGGAAGACGAGTTGGAAATCCGGATTGTTATCCGCACCCGCGGGGAGATTGAATGACTTTTGCGTATACGGTGAGTCGGCGGTCAAATCTTCAAGCGTGTTCCAGTCGGTTCCATCGAACCACGCTATGAGCAATTGATCACCCGATTCAAAGTTGGTCACATTACGCGCGTATCTTACCTCGATGTTCGTAAAACCGCTCAGGTCCTTGATTTGCTGGATCCAGTCCGTGCTATCGATATGGGCGTGAAAGGTCCCCGTGAATGGGTTATTGGTAGAGACCACGGCGGCGCCGCTGATGTTCCAGCCTCCGGCCACGAAATCGCCGCTTTCAAAACCATCGAAATAAAGCTGCTGTGCACCGCCTGCCGATGCCGTCGTAAAACTCCATTCTGGACCTGTGGTGGTGCCTGATCCGTTCACTTCATCAATGCGCCAGAAGTACAGAGTGGCGTTCGCCAAGCCAGTTGCCTGCACGCTCGTGTCGGTCTGGTTCTGTGCGAAGGGTGGTGGACTCACCGTACCGAAGTAGACGTCGTGAGACGTGGCGCCCGATCCAGCCGTCCAACTTAAGATGGGGTCTACGCTTACCCCAGTGGCGCCGTCGGCTGGGCTGGGATTGGACGCCGCACCAGGGGGGGAGCCGCCACTGGGCGTACCCGAGATTTCCACGGCGTCCACATATACGAAATCGAATAGCCTGTTATTTTGCTGTGCGAAGCGAACTTGGAAATTGGCATTCTCCGAGGCAGCCGCAGGCAGATTCCATGTCTTGAGTTCGTAGGTGTTGCAGCACGAACCCGAAAGATCTTCGAGGGTGGTCCAGGTAGAGCCGTCGAACCATTCGATCAGAAAATGGTCGTTTGGTTCCATGCTTCGGGTTCGGCGCGCATACTTGAGCACGATATTCGTAAACCCCACCGTGCTTTGCGCTTTGAGCAAGACGTCACTCTTGTTTTGTTCCCCGGCAACCGATCCCTCGTACACATACGTACCGGTGAAGCCGCTTCCGCTAGTGTCGGTCCAGCCTGCGAAAGACCATCCCTCGAAACCAGAAGAGAATAAGACGTCGGCGTTTGCTGTGCCGACCAACGTGAATACCAACATCGCCGCTGTTACAACCATACTACTAAATGGTACCCGTGAGGACTTACTTGAGATTTTCATAGGTGACCCCTTTCATTGTAAGTTGCGCGAGATTGTTTTAGCGTTGACTAATTTCAGGACGCATGCGCGTCCAAGAAACTACAGGGCGTCTACTTATCGTTTGCGTTGTGTATGCAGCTACCGCGTTGATGAAACGCGGGGCGCGCTGTAACCGCGAACGTACGCGGTAAGCACAATCCCCCCTCTGACATAAAACTAATGAAAGTAATAATACCGCCTTGCGTGTGACCCTGAGTTGTGCTACTTCCCTACGCCCTCGAAGGAAAGGTCCCGACTTTTTCGAAAAAGGTCTAAAGAGAAAAGAATACGTTGTGTGGTCTACCACCCGGGATTCCTCTCGTGAGGCAACGAATCCCTTTCGAATGGATTTACGTGGATTTACGATGAGGCAATTCGCATAATTGACAGGGCCCCAACCCGGTTGATATAATCGCATATAGTTCCAAGGGCGATTAGCTCAGGTGGTTAGAGTGCTTGCTTGACATGCAAGAAGTCACTGGTTCAAGTCCAGTATCGCCCACCATTTTAAGTCCTTCCGAATCCACGACTTGTGGATACCCGCCCAAAGGCAGCGCGGCCGCAACCAAGATTCTTGCCCGGTAATCTATCCGCTAAGTACTCGCCCAGAAATAACTTCTCATTTTGCCTCGTAGTTTAGCTGCCTTCCAGGATGGGCCTCAAGGTATAGTTCCACTTGGGCAAACGGTCATGTGTGGTCATGTTGAGTTGTTTCATTCGCTCGTCTGATATCCGAATCCCCTTCTTGTATTGCTTGGCCACGAGCCGCGATCTGACTTTCAAACCGGTGGTAGTTTTGGTGGTGCGAGCGAACTTCACGATCGTTTCGTAACTGAGCAAGGGTTCGCCGGCCCAGTTCTTGCCGATCTCGCTGAACAGACGGTGCTCAATGGGATTCCACTTCGAGGCGCCGGGAGGATAATGGGCCACGGTAACCGAGACGCCGAATCGGTCGCACAGCTTCTGTTGCAGGGCGCTCTTCCAAAGGCGACAGCGAGAGCCGTTGCTGCCGCCGCCATCGGCCAGGATCAGCACGTCGGCCGTGTCGGGATATCGCCTGCGGCCTTCGTCACGCCACCATTTCACAATGCACTCCACTGCGAACTCCGGCGTGTCGTACGATGTGCCTACGCACACAAAGCCACGGTTTGCCTCGATGTCGTAGATGCCGTAAGGAACAGCCATCCCTTTGGCCGCGGAGCGAAAGTCGTGGTCGTTCACCCAGTGCGCCTGTTGGCGCCAGGCCGCCCCGGGGTTCTTGAACCGTCCCACCATCTCCTTCTTCTTCGTATCGACGCTGATGACGGCAATGCCCTTGGCCGCGGCAAGTTTGCGCTGGCGGCTTATGTATTCGAACTGCTCATTGCGGTCGGGATCCTTTCCCGCGCCGATCTTCTTCTGGTTTACTTTGAGCGAGTACTTCATCTTCTTGAGCAGCCTGCCCACCGTGGTCCGGCCAACACGAATCCCCAGGGACTTCAGTTCATCGGCAACCTTCTGCGTCGTCTTCCTGGTCCACTTGAGTCCGCTCACCGGGTCGCCAGCCGTCTCGTGCTCGAGCAGCTTCCTGATGGCGTCCATCACTTCCGGCGTTTTTTTTCCACACCCTTGCGCCCGCCGCCCGCTTTGCGGACGCGCTCGGTGTCAACATCCTGGCCGAGCAGCTCCCGCCGTCCGCGCGCCACCGTATGAACGCCCATATGGGCCAGCTCGGCGATCTTGCGGTCACCGCCATGGCCCAGTTTGAGCGATTCGAGGCCGGCATACAAGCGCCGTTGCTTTTCATCCAACATACTCACAAACAGAACGATGGCCGCCTTGAGTTCGTCCGGCACCGCTTCCTCGCCCACAAAGCCCGGCACCACGCCGCGTTCGCGCGCGCCCATCTGGCGGGACATGACCTGACGCCTGCGCACAACGGCGTCCCGCGAACAGTAGAGGTAAAGCCCAGCCATTTGCTCGCGCGACACACGCTCCTGCCTCCAGAGCTTCAGCAAGGCCTCCTTCACCCCGACACTCAAGACGTTTTCAAGTTCCCCGCACAAGAACCCCGCATCGGCCCGGGCCACAAACGCACACGCCGTATCAAGCAAGGTCCCGTACTTTGAAAACCGCACCGATTCGAAGGCCCACAGGCCCTGCCCATCGAAATCCATAGCCCCATCGAGGGCGTAATACTTTCCCCGATGCGAGTAGCTCGTCCGGTATCCGAGCTGAGTGAGCTTGCGGAAAACGGTCATGTCCGCCAGTGTCCCCAAGGCCCTCTTCAACTCCGGCAACGTAGCGATTTTCTGGGTCTTGAAGAGTTCGACCAAGACTTCGGCATGATACGATTGAGTGCGCATAATGTTAGAGTATCTCCTGTGTTTCTTCACTTTAGGAGATACTCTAACATATTGGGACCTTTCTTGCAAGTACCATTATCGACTTAGATGCTTATAAATACAGGCTATTAAGGCTCATTGCTGGCGGCGACGTCCCGACAATCGCAATCTTCAAAACGTTAACATTGCGCTCGATCATGCGTAGTTATTGTTGGGCGAGCCCTAAG
>JAACEL010000405.1 GCA_011682535.1 Nitrospiraceae bacterium
GGAGACAAGCTCACCGAACTGCCTGCGGAACGCATGCGCCTGTTACAGCAGGCGCTGCCCGTGTGTGACGTGCGCCCGCTGGACCTGTTTCCCATTCTCGAACTGCTGCCGATCTGGGCTCTCAAGATTCACCGGCCCTTTGGACAGTGGGATGTGGTCTCGCTCTTCAATTGGGGCGATGAGGCAGCCATCATCGATTTCCGTTTCGAAGAACTAGGGCTGGCGAACGACGCCGAATACCTGGTCTACGATTTCTGGAACCAGGCATTCCGCGGCGGTTTCCACGAACGCTTCGCCGCGTCGGTTCCGGCCCGGTCGAACGTCCTTCTGGCGGTTCATCGTGCACAGGGCCGGCCCCAGTTCTTGTCTACGGACCGACACATCACCCAAGGCGGCGTGAGCATCGAAGGCGTGGCCTGGGATGAGCGAAACAAAGTGCTGTCGGGCAGCCTTCGCCTGGTTGAGAATTCGCCGTCGAGGCTTGTGTTCTTTGTTCCAGAGGGGTACGAGCTGTCGGCCGTGCATGCGGACGGCGCAGATGTGGCAGAGACGAAGTCGAAGGCCGACCAAACGCTGACGATGGTCGTTAGCCGGGCGGCGTCAGGATCGGCCACATGGCGGCTGGAGTTCTGAACGAGCCCCTGCAAGGAACGCGAAAGAGCGAGGGGTGGGCGCCAGCAAGGGGTTCGAAGGCGTGCGGGAGCCGCGCAACAACTCGCTACTTCCCGCCGAACTCGAACGCGCCGATGTCGGGCGCGGCGCCCTGAGAGACCGCGTTGCCTTCCATGTCGGCTTTCAAGCCTGCATCGGCGCCTGCGTCGATGCAGGGCGAGTGTTCCGTGAGGTGGAAATCCAGATTCTCGGAATCCGCGAATAGCGGGTCGCCCGTAATAGAGTTCGGTTCTTTGCCGTGGGCGGATTGATAGGCCGGGAACCGGGCCATGGTATAGGTACGTTCTTCGAGATAAATCATGTCGCCCTCGCGTTGATACCAGCAGTTGTTGTCGATGCGCAGGGCGGCAATGGCGGCGGCGGGCCAACCCGGCGCATAGAACGCGTTGCTTTTGGCCTCGAAGAAAATGTTGTTTCGAATGTAGACGTCGCGGGCCGCGGCGGTGCTCGAGTAGAAGCACAGGTGCCTGCCGCTCGGGTCGAACCGTTGGGTGTGACCCCAGCCGTGCCCCGCGTTGACGCACGTGTTGTTCTCGAAGTAGATGTCGTGCGTCGAGGAGTTCTCGGGCCGGTTCCAGTATTCGAACGAATACTCGCAGTTCCAGATCGCGTTGTACCGGTAGCGGATGTTGTACTGCTTCACGTTGGCGCCGTTGTTCTGGTTGGTCAGGGCCGCGTCATAGATCTCCCACAACCGGCATCGTTCGACGAGGTTATCATGAGCGCCCGCCCAAAACTCGATCCCATTGCCATATCGGACCGTCCGGTCTCCCCCGTATTGGTCGCCTCCGCCGATGAACGCGAGATCGCAGTCTCTGACGGTGATGTGACGGGTGTTGGCGCCGCCGATCCCGTGGGCGCCGCCGTATTTGAGGGCAAGGTTCTCGTAGGTGACGTAGCTTGCGCCTGACTGCTCGACAATGTGCGTTGTCAGGGCGCACTCCACCTCCGAGTAGCGCGATCCGGGATTGACCGTCGAGTACAGCTTCACCGCGAAGTTCTCCTCGTCGTACCAGTAGTCGCCCTGAGCGCTGAGGTCGGACTCGTTCCAGACCTTCACGCCACACGCCACCCCGCCGTCGAAGATGATGTTGCCCACGTCACACAGGAGTGCGCCGCCACGCGCGCACTCGGCGAGGCGGAGGCTATCGATGTAGAACGTGGTCCCTTCGGGCAACACCGAACCCAGATAGAGGGTGAGTCGCGCATCCTCCGCGGTCAGCCCCGCTTTGTAGTAATAAGTGTACGTCGACCATGTCGTCCCCACGCGTCTTTTGCCCGCTTGGGGATAGGAGGAATACTCGCTCCACGGCGCGCCGCTTTGCATGAGGACCGGTGGAATTAACTTGAAGGGTTTGGCGCTCTTCGCGCGGAAGACGAGTTGGTAGATCCGATCGATGGTGATATCGAATGACTCTGTGTAGAGTTGGATCTCCGTGCGGCGCTCTCCGGACTTTGTGCAGTGTATTCGATAGCTTGACGGCGGGGAATCATGGTCTGATGTATCCTTGGAGCCTTGGGCGGCGGCGTTCCCCTCAACGTGGAGATGCCACGGTCCGGAATCTTCCGAGAGGGCGATCCTCCCCAACGATTCCGGATCGCGCGTCCCCTGTCCGGGAGTAACCCACACGTTGCCGCCTTCGTGCCGCCAATCGGCGGGGTCGCTCTTTTGGACTGACCCGAGCAGGAGCGGTTTCGCGCCCGAGCCGTACGCGCCGTAGGTGACGCATCCTTTCTCACTTCCGCTGCGCGGGATCAGTTGCCCCCGCCAACGTTCCCCCCGCCTGAACAGCACCGAGTCTCCCGGGACAAGAGATGCGGTGTTGACGCGGGAGAGCGTCCGCCAGGCCGCGTCAGGCGTTTCGCCGCTTCGGCTGTCGGCGCCCTCATTTGAAACGTAGTACACGGCTGCTTCGGCACGGCTCCAATTCGACACGCCAAAAGAGACGAATAGCAGTGCCGCCGCCGCCATCCTGCACGTTGTTCCAAGTATCTCTGTCGTCTGAATCCTCTCTCTCTGCCTGCGCGGCGCGGCCCGTGGATCCGCCAAACGCACCTCAGCTACTCTTTCCCTTTTACGTGAAACACAATGACCGTGACGGAGTGTTTCTCGAATGTATAGAGAAAGGAACTGGAGGCGTCTCGAATCGTGGATTCTGTAATCCGTACATTCTCGGGATTGTCGTGGTTGGTCGCATCAATCGAAGGACCATTGAGCGTGTAAACTTCGGCGGTGGATGCGGGCAGGAACTCCTCGATGGCAATTTCGGCCTGGATGGCGCTATCGAGGTTTCGGTTGACCACCATCAGATAGAGCGCGTCACCCTTAGTGGTGGCAATCGTGTTTAGACTGGGTACGCCCTGTTCAGGGGGCAAGATGAGGAGCTTGGATGTGTCATGTCCCGCGACATCGAACAGGGGCGAATCCGCTATCTTCGTTTCGACGATCATGTCGCCGAAATAGTTGTTGAACATCTTCAAGACGTAGAAATACGGCTGCTTTATGGGCGGTCTCGCATCGGTGACGTCCCGGTCGATGAGGCCATAGTTGCTCGTCTCAATCAGGCCGAGATTCCAGTTGGCTATGAAGTCGTCATAGTCATTGTTCAACAAGAAGATCGTGTAATCGGCATCATATATCGCCCCGCCCAATCGAGTGGAAGGGCCGCTGAACTCGCCGAGGATCACGTTCACGTCTGGGCCATATTGATCGGCGATTTGCCTGTGTCTGTCGTCAACGCCGTATTTCTCATAGACATAGCACTGTGCCATCAGGTACTTCCATCCGTTCTTGTTGAGATACGGCTCGGCGACCCCATCTCCTACGCCTATGCCGTATACGAAGAACTCGACGGCATCCACGAAGCCCCTCGTCCTGGGTATGAACTCCTTATTGAAGCGTCGTAGTTTCTCAATGATCGGCCCCTGAACCGGATCGTCAGTTCTCAAAAAACTGTCGGGGTAGGAGTCGTTGACGGGATTGATGACTATGGTGATGGATGGATCCGCCTCTTTCATGGCCTTGGAGAACGCGATGGTCTGATCGACGATGCGATCCATGGAGAGGCCGATGTCCACATGGGGCCACCACAGCTCGTTACCGAGCATGTAATACTTGACGTTGTAAGGCTCCGGGTGCCCATTAGCGGCCCTGAGCGCAGCCAGTTCCGACGTGTTTTCAGGATCGCCGGCATAGTAAGGGTCATTGAAGTAGTGAACCATCTGCGCGCCTGTCTGAGGATCGAGATCGACGCTAATCGTTGCGCGGCCTTCGCCGCTGTGCGGAAACGGGTCATCAATGTAGGTAAGGAATATGATGGGGACTCGTATGAAAAGCTCGGGGGGCTCATCCAGGCGTTCGAAGAACTGCAGCAAATCATCATAGTTCTTGTGAGGCGGCCGGCCGAGCAGTGCCGCGTACGTGTTGTACGGCACGCCGTCGAACGTTACCGGGCCATCCGGCAAGCTGTCCGTAGACGTGAACAGGGCATAGAGATCGCCCTCGCCGCCGGTGCTGCTGCTGTCGATTCCTATCCTCTCTAACATCTCGATGTACGAAAGGCGTTGGGAGAACTCGCCCGTGCTTTCGGGGAAAAAGGGAAAGCCGATGACGTGCTCGACGGACATCGGCGACATGGTGTACTGAAGGTTGATGAACGCTGGCTTGACTTCATTGATCAAGTCTATCACCCGCTGATCGGACAGATCGGCCGGGGGCCAGCCTGGGCCCCGGTGCAGTGCACCGACGCTCGTACCGAACTTGAGGCCCACGGGTTTTATCGCCTTCCCAGCGTTGACGGCGATCACCGTCCCAATATCCAGGACGGGCGGTTCAGCCGGAACACACCCGGCCAGCCCTGCATTGACAGCAACAGCGAGACAAGCGAATCCGACGACCGAACGCATTCTTTGTACATGCACCATTATCGCGTCCTCCTTTCAGATAGCAGGAACCTTAGGGCGGCGTAGACGCAACCGGTTCAGTCTTCTTCAATCTTTGGTCTTCAGAGTTTATGGTATGGTGGCCATTGCAAACGATGTTCCCCTCCGTGAATATGGGGCG
>JAACEL010000406.1 GCA_011682535.1 Nitrospiraceae bacterium
CTGGTTTGGCAACCGATGAGCACCATTACAATCAAGACGGCCAACAGCAAGCGACGAACCATGGCAGACCTCCTTTCCGGAACGACTACACCGCGATAGGTTGAGTGTATATCACTTCCGGCCTTCTATTCATCCTCGGCGTCTTCGCCGCTCAGCGATTCCCAGTTTCGCACAGCTCTCGTGGACAAAGCCTTCAGCTTAGCAAGGGGGACATGTTCCAAGCGGCGCAGCCGCGACTACGTGTCCCCCGACAAAGACACGGGGGGAGTCTCCGCTTGAACCCTCGGGCCGTATCGACTACGCTCAGCGCCATGGATGAGGCAATGGAATTGCGCAGCCGCGTGCGCGAGCTGCGCGAACGCTTGGGTCTTCGCCAGGCGGACTTGGCGAAAGAGACGGGCGTTACGCGCCAGACGATCATCGCGATTGAGAAGGGGCGCTTGAACCCTTCCATCGTGCTGGCCCTGCGCATCGCGCGCGTGTTGCGCGAGCCGGTGGACTACGTGTTCTATCTGGAACGAGAACGCGATGAGGAAGAAGGGGAGCACGATGCGGAATCTTCGGACCGTTCGGAACCGCCGGCCTTGTTCGATTTTGTTTAGACGGCCTGATCGCTCAGATCGATAACGGGGTTCTCCAACGGAACACCGCCGATGACATGACTGACGAGGGGCGTCCAGGCGTCCGCACGATCCAGGATCCAACTGTCGCTCGTCACTACGGGGTCTTGCGCTACCGCGAGTATCTTGTCGGGGTTGTGCTCGATGTCGATCTGCCAGGGCCAGCCTGCCCGCGCGGCCTCCTCCAAGAGGAACACTTTCAACTTGCCGCTATTGCTCACCGGGGCGTCGAAGTACCACTTGGCGGTGGCGATGCCGAGCGCGTCAAACGCTTCCCCGATTCGGTGAACGGCGGGGAGCGTCTCCTCTACGGTGCGATAGGAGCCGTGAATGCTGGCCATGTCGCGGATGCAACCATCGCGTCCCCGCAATAGGATCCCGCCCGACAGCGCGCTCTCGATCAAAATGAGCAGGTTGTAGCCATCGATGAGGAGATCGCGTCCAGCAAGTTGATCGACGGGCACATCGTGGGCTTGGCGATGGGCAAGAGACTCGTCCGAGCAGGCCGCCCGCCCAACAGCGCGCCGCTGCCGCGCGTCCAACTGAAACTTGTCGCCCACGAGTTTCAGCGCGGACTTGGGGGCGTAACGTCTCGACAAGAGGAACGAGAGATCGGCGACCGCCTCTCGAAGCGCGGGGATCCATCGTGGCGCGAATAGCCGGGCGTCTTCGGGGTGTTGCCCGCGATGCCGTTGCCGCTGTCCCATGGTGGACTTCTTCCGGTTCTTGAGTTTACTTGTTCGGGGGTGCTTGCTCGACCACCCCGTATTCCCTGAGGTACCAGACGAGCCACGGCGTGTTCCAGTGGCAGTTGAGCGGGGAGTCGAACGCTTTCTCCCGTATCCAACGCGCCCACTGGGCTTTAGCCGCATCAAGGAAGAAGGGATCTTCGGTCAGTTCGTAGGCCGCGAAGATTATGGGGAGAATTATAAGGTCGTAATTGGCGCTGACGTCGAAATGGGGGTTGTGGGAGTATCCCGAAACCACGCCCGGATCGTCCCAGTCGGTGTTTTCACAGATGATCGACTCGGCCAGCCCTACCAGCGCCTGCGCCGCTTTGACGTCGCCCGTGGCGTGGTACCACAGATACAACGGCCGCGCGATCTGCGCCACCATCCACGGGACGTTGCCGCGGTAGACTTTCGAACCGTGTTCGTCGGGCCACACGCCCCGGCGCATGTCGAGGGCGTCGAGAACCCCGGCCACGCGGCGTGCGCCGTCTTCCAAGTAGCGCACGTCGCCGGTTTCCTCATAGGCCGTGCAGATGGCGTCGAAGGGCCCCGCCTGTTGGCGCACGCTTCCGCCCCGGATCCCCGCGTCCGTGCGCACGCAGAAGTCGGCCACCCCCAGGAAGGCCTCGCGGGCGTCGGGGGCTCCCGTGAGTTTCTGGTGTATCGCGAGCCCCGCGATCCGCAGCGTCGGGTTCCATGGACCCGACACATGGTTTTCTCCAGGGCCGTGAATCGCGCCCAGCCAGTCCTTGCCAGGTACGGGCGAATGAACGATGGCGACGTCGAGCAGGTGGCGGCAGGTCTCTGCGGCGCGGTCGAACCACGCGCGGTCGCCGCTCATGAACCACTCGGAATACAGCCCGAGCATTCGCTCGTAGTAGTTGTTCGACCACTTGGGCAGGCCGCCGTAGTAGGGCGAGTCGGTGAAATCACGCACGCCGAAACGCTGGCCGAAGTCTTCCCAACGCTTCTCCCCGAAGTCATCGCGCATGTGCTCATGAAGCACGGGAACCCCGCGGTGAGGACGCGCCGGACCGAGCACGCCGGTGGAACAGTAATACTCGGCGTTCTGGAGAATAGGTGGGGAGGAAACCGCATTGGCAAAGGCTTGGGCGTCGACCGGGCCCAACGCCAGCCAGACTTCCTCGGTGTGGGCCTCACCCGGCGTGAACACGACGGGGGCGCCGCTAGCCGCCACCAAGTCTGCTACCAGCGATGTGCCGGTGAGAGAGAGTTGCTTGGGGTGAAGCTCGCGGAAGTGCCTTACCACCATGGCGCCGCCGTCCCAGGCGAAAAACGCTGGGCTGTCGGCGTCGACATCGGCCCCGTTGAACCGGCGGGTGTCGGCGTCGATCTGCTCCATGGACGCGCCGTCGCCGACCGGTCCATATGGCGTTTTGATGCGCGCGCTCTCTTCAGGCAGGTTCACGCGCACCGAGAGGCCCGAAACCGGCAGATCGACGGCCGTGTCGTTGAATAGGCGCAGCCACAGCCGAACCTGAGGCAACCCGGTGAACGTTGACACCCATAACTCGAAGTGGGCGTAAGCGTGGTCCAGGGAACTGAAACGTCCGTCCAGACGTAGCGTGGCGCGGAACGGACCACGTTCCACGATTGTCACCGACTCAGTTGTTCCGAAGAAGGTTTCCCCGTCCACATCCAAGGCCAGCTCCACCGACTCGATCCGCGTCTTCTTCTGGAATTGTATGTTTTTGATGACGTATCCGATGGCCGCGGTTAGGGCAACGGGGGTTGATTTGAGCTGCGTAACGCCATTCTTTTGAGTGATGACTGGAGGACGTGGCGCCTGACCTCGCTGGCCGTCGCGCGAAATGCGCACTTCTTCCATGCCGGGCTTTATCGGGAAGTCCAGCAATAGCCATTGGATAGAGTCATCGGGCCATTCTCCCTGGGGCGTATATTGGGCATAGATCCGTCGCCCTCGGGAATCCGTCAGGCGAAGCTGCGCGGGATCGGTCAGCGCGCCAGCGTGGAACGGAACACCGAAACGTAGAGGAAATCCATCTTTTGGAACCCCTTTGGGCGCAGATACTTGCAGGCGGATCGGTCCATCCCAGTGCCCTCCGAAGGGTGCTAGGGGCCATCGCTTCGTATGTACGGCGCGCACAGCCTTCTCAGAGGGGCGCTGGCCTGGCTTGGGTGTTGTTTCTCCCTCGACCAGGGCGAGGTCGCCCCAGTATACGTGCGTCATAAACTTATTGGCGTCAGGGTCTTCCGAGCGAGGCTTCGCGTCATTGGCGTATTGGTGGAAATCCCCTTCGAGGACGGTTGCCGACCCCACCGTGTCATACGCCAGCAGTGTGAGTACGAAGCTCTGGCCAGGACTAACATCAAGCGCCACCCGGTACACGGGTGACCGACCTTTGACGACGGGGTCCGAGACGTCCTGGCTCCAGACCACGCGGCTGTCCACGAGCACTTGCTTCAGACGGTGCCCTATGAAACCCTCAGCCGTCAGCCAGGAGCCATCCGGACGCCAGGTGTCCGTGTTGTAATCGTCTGAGCAGTAAAACGTTAGGAATACAGGTTCTCGCCAGTCGGGCGGCACGGTGACCTCGCGCGAGGTCGATGCGTAGTCCCCCTTGGCGCTTTCTTGCCATGGATGGCGCATGGCGAGCAGTTCGCGGTGGTCGTAGCGCATGCGCCAGGCGCCCTGCGTATGCGGCGTCCAATCCTCGCTCAAATCAAGCCGCACGGCGGGGGGAGTGGCCCACCCGCACCCGCACACCCAAACGCCCAAAATCGTTAGTAGACGCATCGATTTGCTCCCCCGGACTCTGTGCCACATTGCTTCGCGCCAGTATAACATGAGCCGGATTGTGACCTGAGATGTCTGCCGCCATTGAGAACTGCGTGGAATACGCGAGTCTCCAGCATGTCACTCTGGGTGAGTCTGCCGTGCTATTCCCCAGGCGTTGGGGAGAAGCCATCCGGAGTATTTTTCTAGTTCCGTCCTTGCGGAGTTTTAGCTTGATTGTGTGCAGCAGTTGATGTAGGCTGACTTCAGCAGTGGGGTTGGCAAGGTGTGACGCACGCGAGGCGGGTAGGTTTTCCACAATTGCTAGCGGTGAGAAGGAAGCCGAGAGGAGGCCGCCTATCATGGCCACAAAGAGCACGCTCGAAAGCCTGTTGGACCTAGCGGGGAAGTTTGTTATCGCCCAGAAGGGCGAGTGGGAGCACGCAGATTGGGAGGCGCTCCTGTCGAAGGCCGCCGCCATGGGCATCGTGCTCAATGACGAGTTCAAGCGCAATCTGGGCAATATCTTGGAGTCGTGCAAGTACTTCTACGTCGTTTGCCCAACTGCGCCCGCGAAGAAGGCTGCTGCCAGGAAGGCGAAGGCGAAGGCGAAGCCAAAGCCG
>JAACEL010000407.1 GCA_011682535.1 Nitrospiraceae bacterium
TGGATATTCAGAAACAAGCTGTTAAGGATAACAAAGGCACAGACTCTTACGGTTGCGAAAGGGCTGGCGAGTTGAAAACTCACATTAACAAAGAAGAAAAGAGAATCCGCAAGGAATACCGTAGGGAATGCAAAGAAGCACGCGAGGGGGAGCAAAGCAAGCGTCAAAGCCGTCTGATTGCGGCCGAGACAGCGCAAGGCGAGAGCATGGCTACGCTCGACCCATCTAGAAATGAATTGACCCGTCTTGTTGCGCCGTTGAAGAAGAGACTAGAACGGGTACAAGAAGCGATGAAGAACGTCAAGTTTCAGATCACAGACGCGTGGGGGCTGGACGTGGCTAGTGCCACAGTCAAGTTTAGAGAGACAACGCCTGAAAAGCTGTATGACCTTGCTGTGGATCTTGTGAGGCAGCCGAAGAGTGCGGCTCAGGGGAAAAACTGAAAATGGTTTCAACACGGCAGCTCATCTTGGACATCCGGCAGCTTTTGTCCCTTGAGGGGTCGATCGAGGAGGCGATGATCGATCGGCTTGGGGAGGCGTATCTGGCCGCGTGTAAGGCCGTGGGCGACAAGGCGCAAAAGTGTCTGGAACTGGTTCGACAGGGGCAGCGCAGCAAGGCGATCAAGCTGGCCAAGGAACTGCCGGACCTGCGGAGCGAGGTCGAAGAACTCGATTTCGAGGAATTGGTCGAATGGCAGATGACCTGCGAGATGATCGGCCTCAGCACCATCGGGAGCTTCGATGCCGAGGCCCTGCGGAGCGTCATCTCGGAAGTCTACGCCGAGACGACAACGTTTGACTCGCTGCTGACGACCTTTCGCCGGATGTGCCTTGGCCGGGCGCCGATCAGCGAACAGGTTCGCACGCTCCGGGCGATCGTGGCCGCGGACCCGGCGACCGGCGATTGGAAGGACGATCTCCGAGGATTCGAGACGGCCTACGTCGAGAGCCTGCTCCACGAGGCCCAACACGCGAACCGCCACGTCGATCTGCCGGCCATGGAAGCGGTTCTGGCGGAACTGTCGAACGGCCGCTGGTTGCCGCCCGAGCCCACGAGGGCGGCGGCGGCCGTGAAGAAACTGATCAGGCCGCACCAGGAGCGTTTCGCCTCCGAGCGGTACTCTGAACTGAGCCAGCAACTGCACGAAGCGCATAGCGCCATGGACGAAAACCGGTGCCGGGCGCTGTTTGACGAGTGGGCGCAGGTGGCTGAGCGGACCGAGTGCCCGGCCGGTGCGGATGCCGAGGAAGACGTAGCCCCGATACGGTCATGGCTGGCCGATCTGCAGGCCGTACAGGAGGAAGCGCAGGCATATGTGGCGGCGTGTCAGCAACTTGAGTCGGCCATCGACGAGAACCAGGAACCCGCGGAACTCGAGAAACTTGCCAGCGACATCCTGCGTTTCGACCGGGGGCTCCCCGAGGTGCTGGCGGCAAGGTTCACCTCGCGAATGGAGGAGCACACCCGACGATCCAAGCGACGATTCACGCTGATGGTGACGGGCATCGTCTGTGCCGTCCTGCTGGTGGCCGGTGCTGTGACGGGGTTTGTCATCTGGCAGCGATACGAGTCGGATGTCGCACAGTGGGAAGAGCGAATCACGACCGCCCTGGAGAGCGGCGACCTGACAGGAGCAGGCCGGCTGCTGTCGACGCTGGACAATGAGAAGTCCTGGATACGGGGCAATGCGACCATCGAAGCCCTGAGAACCACGTGGGAGCAGAAGGACCGGGCGGAGCAACAGCGTGCCGCCGATTTCCGAAAGGCTATGGATGCTGTGGTCGCCGCCGGTGCCGAGTCGCCTGCCCAGGACGCCATGGACCGCGCCGTACGACTGGCCCTCACTTACGAGGAGAAGTCGCAGGTCGAGGATTGGCGACAGAAGATTCAGCGACACAAGGATGCCCGGCGTCGCGAACTTGAGCAGGAGCGACAGAAGGAACTCGACAAGATCGAGGCACTGTACACCACGGTCGCCCCGGCCCGCGATTCTGACGAGGCCGGCGCTGCCACGATCGAAGACACGTGCATGGCGATGGCCTCGGACCTTCTGGCTCGCGAGGGCGTTTCGAGTGTGCAGAGAATCCGGGTCGATGCGATTCGACGTGCGATCCTCGAATCGCGACAGAGGCTGCAAGCCCAGACGGAACTCCGGCAGCGTATCGACCGGGCCAAGGGCAACCTTGCCCTGCTCGTCGAGCGACCTGCGGACCTGGCGAGCGGGCTGCTCTCTTTCGCCAAGACCTTTCCCGAATCCCCCGCCTCGACCGACTTTGCGCGGGCGGCTTCAATGGTCGGCCATTGGCAAGCGGCGATTGCCTGGCAGAAGCTGGTGTCCTCATGGGGCGGCAGTCTCCGCATGTCGGGTGCAGCCTCGTTCAAGAACCGTCTTGGCCAGACGCAACAGTACGTCGCCAAGTTCCCGGATGGGCCTTACACGGTGACAGCGAGAGCTTATGTGGCCTATCTGCAATCGGGGGTCAACGCCTTCCCCGGTCGCAAACTGAATCACACGAAGGAGACGCGCGATCTCCTGAGGAAGCCGATGCTTCTCAACATGCAGGCCGTCCGGACCAAGGACAATCGCGTATTTTACTGTGAGAAGCAGGACGATGTCGTCGAGTCGAAGCGCAATGGCAAGACCATCGCCTACAACTTGGCCTACGTGGTCAATGCCGCCACTCTGGAGAAGCGGCGAATCACGCTCGAGCCCGATAAGATTGACAAGCCGCTTCATGCAGCGCCGCACAGTGTTCTGGCAATGGCCATGCTTAAGGAAATCCGATTTCTTGAGGCCAAGAAGAACCGTGGATGGGAGACTCTGTACCTCCGTCTGGCAGAAATGGTTCGCAAGCAGGATGACATGGATCGAATCCTTCAGGCCATTCTGCTGCGACAGATGCTGAGGCATGCCGCCGAGACAACGCCCTTTGTGAGCGCGAAGATTCAGGAGTTGGCGAGTGAATTCGACGGGGTCGATCTCGATGTGGCCTGGGCGGACCCGGATGACAACGACGCCAGACGAACTCGGCCACAGGCGGCAGATGTCGTGCAGGCGATTCCTTCGCTGCAGAATCTCCTGAGTCGTGTTGAGGACTCACTGAAATCTCTCGACGGCATGGCACGTGTTGTCAGACCTGTCGGCGTGCTGTTGGGCCAGCAGTGCACATTGCGCGGATTTGGAACCGGGGCGAACTGTTCGGTCTATGTGCTGTGGAGCGAAACGGGCCAGTCGCCACGATTATGCCAGATCGGGACTGCAAAGAATGGCGTACTGGTCGTTGAGGCTGCACAGGTGAACAAGTATCCGCTGGGATCTCTGCTGTTTGTCACGGTCAAGTAGAGCAGCAACAGGCCCTGCCGATTGGGAGGATGTTGTGGGAACGGTCACCGATCTAGTCAAGAAGAACGCGCCCGACCGGCCGGAATTGTCCTTTGGCCGGTCAGACATCGAGAAGCGCATCGGCTTTCCGGCGGGAATGTACACGAGCCCGGGGCCGTTGCTCGTGCCCATCGGCGCCGTGGCGTTGACCGTCGGATTCTACGGCCTGCTGTCGTTCTTTGAGCAGACTTACTTTGCCGTCATGTTCACCCAACGCAGCATCATCCCCCATATCATTGTCTTCCTGTCCTCCTGGGCCGTGATGATTCTGCTTGTCAAGCAGGCGAAACTCGCCGTGCAGAAAAAGTCGCTCAAACTGAAACTGCTGCCCGAAGACGAACCCGGATTCGTCCTGACGCCGGAGTCGGCCGAGAATGTGTTGCAGAAGTTGTACACGACGGTCGACGATCCGGAGCACTTCCTGCTGACACGCAGGATTCAGGCCGCCCTGTCCAACCTGAGGAACATTCGTCGCATCGGCGACGTCGACGAGGTTCTTCGGACTCAGGCCGAGAACGATGAAGGCTTGGTCGATTCGAGTTACACGGTGATCCGCGGCCTGATATGGGCGATCCCAGTGCTGGGCTTCATCGGCACGGTGTACGGCCTGTCGCAAGCTTTGGGTAGTTTCGGGGAGGTGCTGAGCAATGCGGGGAAAATGGATGAGCTCAAGGCGGCGCTCATGCACGTCACATCCGGGCTATCGACCGCGTTCGAGACAACCTTGATCGCCCTGGTGGCCGCGCTCTGCATTCACATGTGGATGATGATGATCAGTCGGCGCGAGGAGCAGTTTCTCGATCGCTGCAAGGACTACTGTCAGAAGAATATCATCGGCCGACTTCGGCTATCCGTCACACAAGACTGATAATCCATAATGCCATGAAACGACGCGGACGCCGATCTTCTCAACCGTTCAGCCTTTTCGCCTTCCAGGATGTGATGGCGGCGGTGATCGGCGTGTTGTTCTTCATTGTGATCATCATGGCCTTGGAGATGGTCGAGAGCACTCCGTCAATCGCCAGCGCCGCCGATCCCGAGCTTCAGGCTGAGCAGACTGAAACACTGCGGGCGGCGATCCGGCAACTGAGGGAGAAACAGGCACGGCTCGAAAGAGAGATCCTTGAGATCACCCGGATCAACAGTCGTGCCGAAGTGGATCCCCAAGGGGCTCTCAATGACCTCAAACGCATGAACGAGACGCTTCGCAGCCTCTACGCGAGAATCGTACAGGATCGAAAAAGACTGGATACCTTCCAATCCGAACGCGAGAAACTGAAGAACTCTGAGAAGAACCTGTTGGCGCGGATCGCGGAGGCCGATCGACAGATTGCCGAATTGA
>JAACEL010000408.1 GCA_011682535.1 Nitrospiraceae bacterium
GTAGCCGCGAAGCGGTGATAGCATCGGTGTGTTCTTCTCAGGCGCTGTCGCCGCTTCGCGGCTAATCTTGTTGCATTCTTTTTCCGTGGGTTCGCTGCGCTCACCCACGGCATGCTGTCGCGCCTTCGGCGCTGAACAAAACACCGCTTTTTCGCAAATAGCTCAACGTGAGTTCTCATGCACTCCGACGGCACATATCGGGAGCCAGGTGATCCGGTTTCTACAACCGCCAGGGGCTGCGCATCGAGCGCGTGAGGAGGCGGTTGGCTTCGTCGTCGTTGGCAAAGCGCTCGGTGGCCGGGTCCCAGTAGAGCGGGCGCTCGAGGCGGATGGCGATGTCGCTGAGTTGACAGACGATGTCGGCTTGGACGGCGTCGTCGATGGGGCAGACGGTGGGGGCGCCGGTTCTGATGCAGTCGAGTAGATTGCCCTGATGGTGCGTACTCACGTACAGGCGTGTGTCGTCGAGGTCGGCCGCCGTTTCCAAGAGGGAGGCGGGGTGAGCCTTGATGCCGGAGCGGTCGACATGCACCCAGCCCTCCGTGCCTTCAAATGCCGTGCCATGGCTCGTCACCGGTCCGTAGCGTTCACACCATTCGGGCGGTGCGGGCCACGCGGCGTAGTCCATGCGCACGCCGCTGGCGTGGTCGAAGGTCACGCGCCAATTGGTGGCCGTGTCGCACATGCCGGTGCGGGGAAAGGCGCCTGTTCCTTCGATGCGGGCCGGCGTCTGCAGCAACGCACCGCCGCCCCACAGGGCGATGTCGAGGGGATGGACGCCCCAGCCTGCGATGAATCCGAGCGCGTAGTCGGAGTTGAACCACCAGTAACGGTTCGAGCAGCGGTCTTGCGTGTAGGGCACACGGGGGGCCGGGCCGAGCCAGAAGTCGTAGTCGAGCCAGTCGGGTACGGGAACCGGGGCGGTCGGCCCGCCCGACGCGCTCGGGGGCGACCACACGTTGATCGTGTGTAGTTTGCCGATGCGCTCGTTGCGCGCCAATTCACACGCGAGGCGGAAATGGGCTGAGGAACGCTGCTGGGTGCCGAACTGAAACGCGGTGCCTTGGCGGTGGACGGCCGTGCGCAACGCTTGGTCCTCAGCTACGCTGAGTCCCATCGGCTTCTCGAGGTACACGTGTTTTCCGGCTCGTGTGGCGGCCAGGGCCGCGAGGACGTGCCAATGGTCGGGCGTGGCGATGGAGACGGCGTCGATGTCGTCGCGGGCCAGCAGCTCGCGGAAATCGAGGTAAGCGGCGCATCCGGTGGTCTTGTAGTGTGCGTCGACGCGCTTGCGCGTGGCCTCTCGCGCCGGTGTCTTGACATCGCACACGGCCACGACCTGCGCGTCTGTGCGGTACAGAAAACCGCCCAGCACGCCGTTGCCCTGTGGGCCAACCCCGATGGCGCCCATGACGATGCGGTTGCTGGGGGCCGTGTGGCCGTCCTTACCGAGGGCGGAGGAAGGGACGATAAACGGAAGGCTTGCGGCGAGGGCGGTGGACTTGAGGAAACGGCGTCGAGACGAGTGGGTGGTGTCACTCATTCTCGGGCTCTCCTGGGGTTTCGTCTGCTTGTCGTTTCGCGGGGCGGGTTTTGGGCCAGTTTTCGGGAATCGGAATTGTGACGGTTCCGGTGGCGGCCCATTCGGTGCCGCGCAACATCAGCGTTTGCCACGCCCGGTTGCGCATGGTGCGGGCGTCGTGCCCCAGAACGAGGTTGAAGCCGCGTCCCTCTCCAAATTGCGTGCAAAGGACTACCGGTTCGTTCTTTCCCGAACCGCCCTTGTCTTTGGCTGAAAAGGCTTCGCAGAGCACGTGGATGGCGGGCTGCTTACCTGTGTCGTGCCACAGTTCGTCACGGATCGAGAAAGGCGGCATGCCCTGAGTGACGGGGTGGGCATTCTCCGTGACCTCGACGTTGAAACGGTGGATGGCGCCGTGTCCGGTCTTGCCGAGCGCCCATGTGGATCCGATAAGTTGTTGGAACTCCGGCCAAGTCTGAAATGTGGCACTGGCGGCGTGGAACAGCGCGAAGCCCTTTCCGCCGCGCACAAATTCGATCAGGGCTTCCTCCGTGTCGGCCCCCCATGCGCGTTCCTCGACCTCGGGCCATGCGCACCAGTTGCTGACCACGACGTCATAGGGCGCGAGGTCCTTGGCCGTAAGGGCTGCGGGGTCTTCCGTCACGTCGACTGTGAATCGCCCGCTCTGCTCGTAGAGATCCACCAGCACCGGTGTCGTCTCACGCCAATCGTGGTTGTTGCGGCCGGTTAGCAGCAGCAGACGTAACGGTTTGGGAGCGTCATGCATCTGAGGCCAGGCGGAGGACATCAGCAGCAGCATCGTTGCTAGTGAAACTCCCAGATTCGAGGTCACGGTGAGTCCTCCCAGTCGAGACGCGTCCTCATAATAGCGGACGCTGCCCGGCCCAACAAGGCCGCAGCTACGCCCGGAACGACGGGTACCTCGCAGGGGCCGCCAATAATACGGGGTGCTCGGTCATTGAGCCAATCGAAGGGAGGGCGCGGCGAGATTCGCGTGCTCGCGGCGGGGTTCAATGCGTTGGCCGTCCGGCCTACTTGCGTTTTAGCGCGCCGATGCCACCCATGGCGCACATCGCCGCCAGCAGGAGCAATCCGGCGCCGGTGGCCGCGGGAAGACTGCTTTCCAGCACCACGACAAGCGTGGCGCGTCCCGTCTCGGTTGATGTGTGGTCGTCGGTGACAACGCAGTAGTAGTTTCCGCTGTCCGTCAACTGGCACGCCGCGATGGTGTAGGTGGATTCCGTGCTCAGTACGCCGACAGTACCCTCTTTGTGCCACTCGAAAAGCTCATTGTAGAGGCCCTCGGGGCGGACCTGGACGCCAAAAGTGTACGGGGAGCCCTCGGCCACCCAGAGCGGAGCGACGGGGCCGCTCACGTTGATGTGCGCCACGTCGGTTTCGACGATGCCGGCGAGCGTCGAGGTGGCGGGCAGGTCGTTCCAGCGTCCGTTGCCGGAAACCAGTTGGGCGTAATCCTCCGCGTCGCCCGAATCGTTCGGCTCCGTCCGCGCGCCGCCGGCGCCGGTGTTCCAGTTCTCGAACATGCCGGGCACGACGCTACCGGTTTCATCGCCGTTCCAGAACGCCGAGCCGTCCTCCGTCCAGACCCAGACGTCTTCCGTGTCCACGTCGTTCCCGCCGATCCAACCGTCGTTAAGATTGAACCAGATCCACGCGTTCTCATCGGCGTCGTTGATCGTGGTGAGATATCCGCCCAAGGCCACGGCCTCGGTTTGCGCGTTCGGCCAGGTCAGCGCAGCCGTGCGCTTGTAGTAATGGCCGTTCGCCGGATTGTAGTGCCAGTCGCCCTCTTCGTAATAGTCGGCTTCGCCCTCGCCCGTCCCCGGCGTGAGGAAGGACGACGCGATGATGGCCTTGGATTCGCTGGCGCTCGACCAACTCAACTGGACCGTTGCTCCGCCGCCATATTCGTAGAACTCCATCCTGATCGTGTACTGCTGCCCGGCCACCAGTGCCGACGGCGTCGTGTAGCTGTCTTCCGTTGGCGCGTGGTTGCTCCAGTTGCTAATGACCAGTTCACCGTCCAGCCACAGCCGTACCCCGTCATCGGAATTGGTGTAGAACGTGTACGTCTCAGAATACGCGGGTTCCACGGTTCCCGTCCAACGCACCGAGAACATGTCCGCCGGCAGCAGCGCATCCGGCGAATCCACGCCCCACTCAAAATCCACCGTCGAATCGACGCGCGTCAAGACAAGGTCCGTCAGGCCGATTCCGTTGAAATACTCGCCGAACAGCCCCTCCTGCGACACCGCAACCCCCGGCGCGAGCAGCAGCGCACAGGCCATCAGTACCCCAGCAATCTTGGCAAGACCACTCATCACTTCCCCTCCCTATGCTCGCAAGCACAACCGAGCGGGGTGACGTACCCCGGTTCCAGATCACCAGTGTAGGCCAGTTACTGCGCGCTGTCAATGGCCCGAACCGAAGGGGCCAGCATCACAAACAAGGGCTCGCCCGTTTTCCTTCGCGATCTGATCCAGGTCTATGTTCGGCTATCTAGTGTTGCGGTTCGATAATGACCTTGAGCGAATCTTTGGCCGCGGCGACGTGTTTGAACCCGATACCCGTCTCGGCGAGTCCGAGGCGGTGGGAGATCATGTCGTTGACCGGCATATTGCCTGCGCGCAGCAGGTTGATGGCGACCTGCGCGTCGTAGGGGCTGTTGGCGTAAGAGGGCAACACGGTGATGCCGTTGCGCCAGAAGTCGTTGATGGGGATCGGGAGTTCGACGCCGGGGTCGGTAGTAGCAAAACAGAGCACCGTGCCCGCGCGATCGACGGAGTTGAGCGCCTGAATGAAGGCCGGGTAGGCGCCGGTGCACACGATGACGAGGTCGGCGGGGCGCCCGCCGTTGACTTGGCGCACGAGGGCGGGGATGTCGTCGGTCGCGTTGAGGGCCGCGTCCGCGCCGAAGTCGCGAGCCTTTTGGAGGCGGTATTCGCACACGTCCGTCGCGATGACCAGTCCCGCCCCGCTGGCCTTGGCCAGCATCACATGCAGAATCCCCGAGATGCCGCTGCCGAGGACGAGGACAGTCTGGCCCATCTTGAATCCGGCCCGGCGCTGGCCGCGGATGACGCAAGCCAGCGGCTCGACGAAGGCGCCGTCTTCATAGGAGACCTCGTCGGGTAGGACGAAGGTGCCGCGGTCGACG
>JAACEL010000409.1 GCA_011682535.1 Nitrospiraceae bacterium
CCCTATTTCCTCGCCTTGCTGGCCTTCTTCGGTGTACTCTTCCGCCAGCCTTTCTGACGCCCAACCGGCAGCGCGCGAACCCGGCGGCCAAGCAGATGCTCGATCTTGCTCACGAAGCGGTCGCTGCCCAGCGGACGCCCCGAGCGCGTGCCACGTCGAACCGCGTCCAGCGCCCCTTTGGCGCGAGCGGCCGCTCTCAACGTAGCCTGCCATTCCTTGCCCGGCATCCGTTCGCGCCAAGCCGCCAAATCCACAACCGCATCCGCATTCTCCACGCCGCTGTGGACCGCCGCGCTCGACCAGCGATAATCCCACGCCTTCTTCACCATCCCCGCCCAAACCGGATTCAGCTCCACGTAGCACAACGCATTGATAGCGCGCTCTGTGTCCTCCGTGTCCTCTGTGGTTAGGAGAAGGGCTGGAGCGAACCACAGAGGACACGGAGGACACAGAGGAAAGGGAACCGTCAGAGATGACGGTGACGCACGGTCAAGATGATGGTGAACGACCTCGAATCGCTGTCCGCCGCATTTCACGGGGCCAGACCGATGTCCTGAGAATTCGGTTGTTCACTCACGAAACGCTATTTAGGACAAGAGTGACCATACTTAATTATTGCTGCATGCAAATGCACAGAAATCTGTATATAATACTGCAATAATTAAGTATGGTATCCCCTTAATTTCCCTTAATTGCCTTAATCTTGGCCGGACCCCTAGGAATCTGACTGCGAACTTCAGGCGCCTATGGTACCATTGTGTTAGGAATTGCGGCGGGCTCTCGTGCCCGTTCGAGGACTGTCGGCATGCGTAAGAGAGCGTTGTATAGCCTTCCGATAGCGTTGCTGGCGGCGGGATGTATGCACACGCCGCAGTATGGCAAACCGTTCTCCCAGGATTGGGTCACCCACACCGAAAAGGACGAGGAGATCCGTGCCCGCAAGGCGCGTATCAAGGAAAGCGGCGAGGCCCTGCTGGGGAAACCGGGCAAGACCCGGGCGGCGGTGGAGATGGACGAGAACGAGCGGCCTCAACTCAATCTGGGGCGGTCGAAGGGGCTCAGCGCCGATGTCGACTTCGACCATCTCGAGCCGGACGTGAAGCTGAAGTATCGCATCGAATGGTAAGTCGCGCCATTCAGACGCTGGCAACATGGTCGCGAATGGCAACGATGACTTCGTCCTGCTCGGACTGGGTCAGTTCGGGGAACATGGGCAGCGCGAGGACTTCCTTGGCGGCCCGGACGGCGTTCGGGCAATCCCGGCCGGTGTAACCGAGATGTTCGAAGCACTCCTGACAGTGCAGGGGAATCGGGTAGAACACGGCGCATCCAATGCCGCGTTCACTCAGGAACTGACGCGCGTCGTCGCGGCGGGGCAGACGCACGACATACTGGTGGTAGACGTGCTGGTTACATTCGGCACATGCGACGGGGCGCACTTCGGGCATGTCGGCGAAGGCGTCGTCGTAGTAGGCGGCACGCTCGCGGCGTGCCTCGTTCCATTGGTCCAGGTAGGGGAACTTGACGCGGAGCACGGCGGCCTGAAGCGCGTCGAGACGGCTGTTGGCGCCGACGATCCGGTGATGATACGTGTCGTCCGCGCCGTGCGCCCGCAACAGGGCAACGCGCTGGGCGAGTTGCGCGTCGTTGGTGACCACCATACCGGCATCGCCGGCGGCGCCGAGGTTCTTGGTGGGATAAAAGCTGATAGCGGCGGCATGGCCGATGCTGCAGGAGGAACGGTCTTTGTAACGCGCGCCCAACGACTGGGCGGCGTCTTCGAAAAGGTGGAGGCCGTGCTTGTTTGCGAGGTCCATGAGTGGGTCGAGGTCCGCGCACTGGCCATAAAGATTGACGGCGATGATGGCGCGTGTGTTCTCCGTGATGCACGCTTCGACTTGGGCGGGATCGATGTTGAGCGTATCGGGGTCGACATCGGCGAAGACCGGCTTTACGCCGGCGTTGGCGATGGCGCCCGCGGTGGCGAAGAAGGAGAAAGCGGTAGTGATGACCTCGCTACCGGAGGGCATTTCGAGCGCCTGGAGCAGGAGCAGAAGGGCATCGGTACCCGAGGCAACGCCGACCGCGTGCGCGACGCCGACATACTGCGTCATGTCGGCCTCCAGTCCGCTGAGGTTCGGTCCGCCCACAAACCACTGGGTTTCGAAGACTTCGGCCACGGCGGCCTCCACTTCGGGGCGAATCTGTTCATACTGCCGCCTCAGGTCGATCATCGGAACCGGCATACACACGCTCCTGTCTGTTGGACCGCCGGGGAGCGTAACAAATAGGACGCATCGGGTCAACTCGGCTCGAGCGCCCAGGCGCGGGGGGAGCTGCTTCGGCAATGAGGTCTCCCGTCTTGGGGATCGTGCGTGGTACAATGCCAACAGCGAATCGAAGACGCACGAGATTATTCTTCGCCTCCGTTCCTGTGCCGGAACTCGACACGTGGCGGACGAGCACCGGACAAGGGACACAACATAATCTGTATTTCCACGGTGTGTGCTTGGCGCATGGCCGCTGGTGAACGCGTAGGGAGACAGGATGGAGCCAAAACCCGTTCAAGGGTTCGACGTTGTCACGCGCCACTTGGTTATGGAACGGGATCTGAACCCGGCAGGTAACCTGTTCGGCGGCACGATGTTGGCATGGCTGGACGAGGCGACGGCGGTGTATGTGACGGAGCAGATCGGGTATACGGATTTCGTGACGGTGGCCATGGACGACATTCGGTTCCGGGCCCCGGGCCACCGTGGCGACATCATTACGGTGTACAGCCGCATCGTGGGGACAGGGCGGACATCGGTAACGGCGGAATCGAAGGCGTTCGTGGAAAAGCCTTCGACGAATGAGCGGCGCGAGATGATCAACTGCACGATCGCCTACGTGTGCCTGAAGAATCAAGAGAAATATGCGTATTTTGAGAGCGAGGGATATGCGGAATGGTTGGGACGGCGGGGAGCATGAAGCGGACGGCGAAACCCACGGGGCGGGCGGAGGAGGACATTGTCGAGGCGCGTAACGCGCAGGAGACCGGGCCATCGCATTCGCGACGTTCTGAGCCGGACCCCTACAGCGTCCAGCCGTCCCGGTACGTGTAGTGCAGGAGTTCGTTGGCCTCGGGCGCATTGGTGACACGCAGGTTCCCGGCATCCCATTCGAGCCGCTTCCCCGTCCGGACCGACACGGTGCCCAGCAACACGGCCTCTGTCAACGGTCCGGCGAAATCGAAGTTCGAACGTGGGATCCCACGCCCCTTGCACGCTTCAATCCACTCGGCGTGATGCCCAATGGATCGCGGCAAGGTCTTGGGGGGCCGGGTGTAGGCTTTCATTTTCGTCTCGGGGATCAGCCGGGGGCTCTCACCGCCCCATCCCTCGACGAGAATGGCGCCCTTGTCCCCGACGAAAATGAGACCGTCCTCGCGGTTCAGCACTCGGTCGTCCTCGAGTTCCGGCGGTCGGTCCGGCACAAGCCCGCCGTCGTACCAGTGCAACCGCACCGGGGGCAGGTCGCCGCGGGCGGGGAATTGGTAATGCACCGTACACGCCAGCGGCAGGGTATCTTTGAACACGCTGGTCGAACTCGATTCCACGCTCGAGGGGGCGCCCAACTTGAGCGCCGAGAACGCCGGGGCCAAGTTGTGAATCCCCATGTCCCCAAGCCCGCCGGAACCGAAATCCCACCAACCCCGCCACGCGAAAGGCACATAGGCCGGGTGATACGGCCGGTAGGGCGCCGGGCCAAGCCACTGATCCCAATCCAGTGTCTTGGGCACGGCGGGCGTATCCACGGGGCGGTCGACGCCCTGCGCCCAATACAACTCGCCGAGATGCGTCGGCCGATCCGACCAGGCATGCACTTCTCGTACCGCCCCTATGGCCCCGTCCTCGATCCATTCGTTAATGAGACGGTTGCCCTCGAAGGCCATGCCCTGGTTACCCATCTGAGTGGCCACCTTGGCTTCGCGCGCCGCCTGGGCCACGGCCCGCGCTTCATACACGGTACGGGTCAGGGGTTTCTCGCAATAGACGTGCTTGCCCATCTTGATGGCCATCATGCTGGCCACGGCATGGTTGTGGTCGGGCGTGGCCACGACGACGGCGTCGATGTGCTTGTCCTCTTTGTCGAGCATCTTCCGAAAATCGCGATACCGCGGAGCTTTCTCAAAACGCCTGAACGCGCCCGCCGCCCGCTCCTCATCCACATCGCACAACGCCACGATGTTCTCGCCGACGACACCCCTGATGTTCGCAGCCCCTCGGCCGCCCACGCCAATGCAGGCGATATTGAGCTTCTCACTGGGTGGTGTTTGGCCGCTTCCCGCGAGGACGTGCCGGGGCACGATCATGAAAGGCGTGGCGGCCGCCGCCGCACCGATGAATTGACGGCGAGAGAGCGCGCCCTGCTGCGTGGCTGGTTTCTTGTTGCTCGTCACGGATGCCCCCCCTGTTAACTGAGATTTCCCGTATGGACTTGCCCGTGACCACCACGGGCAGGTTTTCGACTATCATAAAAGCACAGACTGACGCCGTCAAGGCCGATTCTGCTGCCACGGCCCGATAGCAGCCATCGGGAGCGAGACGCCCGCGCTCCCCTGAGAGAAACCAGCAAAAAGAAGCGCGGAGTTCGCTCGAGCCAACGTTCCCTCCTTGAGGGGTGTGGCCCAGTTCTCCTCCTATGGGTATCGTCCGTGGCGTTGCACTGACCACTAAGGAGTTAGTTTGGGGAACAACAGTCATTTGGTTGACACAAATGCGATTAATGCGGCATGGACGAGGGCGGACGGCGTGTCGGTGAAGATGCCGCTCTAGTCATATTTACTATCTCTGTTCCTGAAAGCAGGCATCGTGCCTTCCAGGACATCGATGATCGCCATGTTCATATCAGCGATTCCGCAAGGTGGTAGATTCGCATTCGTGAAGTGCTTTGTTTAGTGGGGTTGGGGCCGTTTCGCCGTTCCGAGCAAATTTGCATTCACAAATCACTTGCCTTTTGGTGCGTAATCTTGTATGCTATACACATACAAGAGAGGGAGCCCCCATGCCACGCAGCAAAATGTCGGTCCAGGAACGCAAACTACGCTCGCGCCTTGCCCAACTCACTGGTGCGAGAACGCTCATCCACGCTACGCTCAGTGTTCGCCATGTGACTTGCGGCAAGAAGGGCTGCCGCTGCACTCGGGGCGAACGGCACCGCGCGGTTTATC
>JAACEL010000079.1 GCA_011682535.1 Nitrospiraceae bacterium
GTTCGGGTGTGTCTGGGGCAACATTGTGTGCCCGGGGAGTTGCCGGGGCGCCCGCCTTCGGCGCGCAGGATTGGCATCCAAGAACCCCGAACGCCGGGTGGCGTATTGTGGCACGCCCGACGTACCCGGGCAAGCGGCGATTACGGCAACACAAGGTTGCTCAGCCACGCCGACACCGGATGGGTGAGCGTCGTGTCGAGTCCAATAGCGAGGCTAAGCTTGCCCCGCGCGCCACGGCGCAGTTAATTGGCGATGCGAGCAAGAACCCGCGAATTGACAAGATTGTCCGTGGCTCCCTATAATTCCTTCGGTTATGGAGAGGTGTCAGAGTGGCCTATTGAGCACGCTTGGAAAGCGTGTGCATGCCTTATCCGCGTGCCGCGGGTTCGAATCCCGCCCTCTCCGCCATTCTTTACCGTGTCCGTGCCATATGCACGCGTGCGGACATCATGCAGCCGTATTCGCGGTCAGTCGCGGTCAGTCTTTTCTAGGGAATAGAGTCGCCTGAATGATAAATGGAGTGCCCCGTATCCTCGTCGTGCGCCTGAGTGCCATCGGTGACGTGGTACGTGTTTTACCTGCGCTCCACGCATTGCGCGAAGCCCATCCTAACGCCCAAATCGATTGGGCCGTCGAACGCAAGTCGGCCGCCGTCGTCGAGGGGCATCACGCACTCGACCGCGTCCTGGTCTTCCAGCGACCCCAGGGGACGCGCGAGTCGATCCGGCTCTTCTGGAGGTTTTGCAGGCAGATTCGCGCCAATCGCTATGACATCCTCATCGACTTCCACGGCATCTTCAAGAGCGGGATGATTAGCGCCATCTCCGGCGTCGCCGACCGATACGCGTTTGCCGCGCCGCGCGGGCAGGAATTGAGCTATCTGTTCGCCAACCACTGCGTGAAGTTGCCCTCGCAGGGCCTCAACCGCGTTGAAGAGAACCGGCTGTTGACCGACGCGCTCTGTCCGCGGCCCAAGAACCTCAGCAGTTCCATCTTCGTTCCCCTCGACATTCAGGAGGAGGTCAACGCTTACTTCGAGGAGACGTTCGACGGCGGTAAGCTTGTGGTCGCCATGCACGTGCCCGTCGAACGCGAGGAGAAGCAGTGGTCCGTCGAGAACTACGCCGTCCTGGCCGACGATTTGCTGGCCGACGGCCGGTTCGAGGTCTTGCTCACTTGGGGTGAGGGACAATACGACCTTGTGCAGCAGGTGGTGCGCATGACGCGCCGCAGTCCTGTCATAGCGCCGCAAACGCCCGACCTCAAACACTATGCGTGGCTTGCGCACCGCGCCGATCTCTATTTCGGGGGCGACACCGGACCGATGCACATCGCCGCGGCAATGGACACGCCCGTTGTGGCGGTCTTTGGCGGAACGGATCCCGCCAAGCACGCGCCGTACAAACGGCCGTGCGAAATCCTCTACTGCGATGAGCCCGGCCTGTCCTCCGAGGAACGGTTGGCACGAATCACTCCGGACATGGCCTACGAGGCGTGCGTACGTTTCGCCGTCTAAACACGGGCGCTTGAATCAACTCGCCAGTCTGTGCTTGTATGCTCGACGGCTTGGCTTGAGGGGAACACCGTGAGACGAGCAGTCCTTCTAGCTTGTGTGCTATGCGCCGCCGCTGGGGCGTTCGGCGCGGACACCGTCACGATCTACTATTGGGGAAGCGAAGGGGACACCCTCGCCCTGGACATCATCCAGGACTTCGAGCGCAGTCACGACGGTAGCGACGGCCAGCCCGCCATCAAAGTTATCATGGGCCAAAGCGCTCGCATCAACAAGACTGACGATCCCCAACGGTTGATGACGGCCGTCGCCGGGGGCGACCCGCCCGACCTCGTCTGGTTTGACCGTTTCGCCGTGGGCGAGTGGGCGGCCCGGGGCGCGTTCATGTCGCTCCAGTCCTTTCTTGAACGCGACCTGCGCGAGCATCCCGACGACCCGCTCACCATCGATCCCAAGCGCTTCTATCACCCCTGCTGGGCCGAGGCCAACTACCAGGGCGAGTTGTTCGCCATCCCCGCCGACACCGACAACCGCTGTCTTTACTACAACAAGGATCTCCTCGACAAGTACGCCGCCGAACTGATTTCCATCGGCTGTGTCGATCCGGACGATCCCACCAAGCCCGGCCCGCCGCGCACTTGGGCGCAGCTCAAGCAATGCGCCGAGATCATGACGGAGTACGACGAGAAAGGCCGCCTCAAGCAGGTTGGCTTCATCCCCAACTTCGGCAACTCGTGGCTCTACATCTACGGCTGGCTCAACGGCGGACGTTTTATGAGTGAAGACGGGCTTACCTGCACCCTCAACTCGCCCGAGATCGTCGACGCGCTGGTCTACATGACCGAAATCTACGATCTCATGGGCGGCGCTAAGGCTGTAACCGCGTTCCAATCCACGCTCCAGACCGGTGACCTCGACCCGTTTCTGTCCGGCAAGGTGGCCATGAAGATCGACGGCAACCCCTTCGTCAACAGCATCGCCAACCAACGGCGCGACCTGCGTTTTGGCATCGCCATGGCCCCAGCGCCCGAAGGCCGCCAGCCTTTGGGCTGGTGCGGCGGCTGGTGCTGGGTCATTCCCAAAGGTGCGCGTCATCCCGAAGAGGCTTGGCAGTTCGCCAAATACCTCGCCTCACGCCGCGCCTTCGAGGTTCGCGCCGATGCCAGCCGGCAGGCCGCCCGGGCGGGGGGCAACGTGTTCATCCCTACGATCAGCGCCCGGATCGACATTACCGAATGGGCCATGGCCCACTACCTCTACGACGACCCCACGATCGACGAGAAGTTCAAGAGCGCCGTGCGCGTGTTCGTCGATGCGATGCCCTACTCGAAATACCGCCCCGTGACTCCCGTCGGGCAACTTCTGTGGAATTGCCAGGTTCGCGGCATGGACGCCGGGATCTACAAATTCTACGACCCTCTTGACATCCGCAAGAACGCCCAAATCTCGCTCGACAAGAATGCCGCTGTCGTTCAGCTTGAACTGGACCGCATCTTCAAACCCGAGCCCTATCCGGTGATCAGTTGGACGCCGGTCGTGGGTGGCTATGTCGTCTTGATCGTGATCGCGGTGGCCTTCGGGTACTGGTTCTTCGGGCGCCGGATGCCGGCCCGCGGCTACTTCCGCCGCGAGTTCCATGCCGGTCATCTATTCGTTCTCCCTTGGTTTATCGGGTTCCTCGTGTTCGGCGGCGGCCCGATTTTCTTCTCGTTCATCATGAGCTTCTGCAAATACAATGTGCTCTCCCCGCCCCAATTCGTCGGTTTCCAGAACTTCGTCACCCTGTTCACTAACGATCCCCTTTTCTACAAGTCTCTGCTCAATACACTCTTCATGGCTCTCGGCATCCCACTGAGCATGATAGTCGGCCTCGCCATCGCTATGCTGCTCAACTACAACGTCAAAGGCATGGCCGTCTACCGCACCTTCTTCTACCTGCCCGCCATCATGCCCGCCGTGGCCGCGTCCATCCTGTGGATCTGGATCTTCAACCCGCAGGAAGGCATCATCAACAACCTCCTCGCCCAGTTCGGCATCACCGGCCCCGCGTGGCTACAAGACCAGTACTGGTCGAAGCCCGCCCTTATCATCATGGGCCTGTGGGGCGCCGGCGCCGGGATGATCGTGTGGCTGGCCGGACTCAAGGGGATTCCCAAGCACCTGTATGAAGCCGCCGAGATCGATGGCGCCGGGCGCTTCCAGAAGTTCTGGAACGTCACCTTGCCTATGATCAGCCCCTATATTCTCTTCAATCTCATCATGGGACTCATCGGTACTTTCCAAATCTTCACGCAAGCCTATATCATGACCCAAGGCGGGCCCGTTGACTCCACCATGTTCTACGCCTACAATCTCTTCAACAATGCGTTTCGCTATATGAAGATGGGCTATGCGTCTGCCTTGGCGTGGATTCTGTTCGGCATCATCCTCATTTTAACCGTCCTCGCGCTCCAATCGTCCAAGAAATGGGTACACTACGAGTCCAACTCATGAACAGACGCGTTACGAAAACGGAACGAAAAGCCCGGCGCGTATTTCTGCACGCAGCGCTCATCGCTGGGTCCATCCTCTTCTCCATTCCCTTCATCTGGCTCGGAAGCACCAGCGCCAAGGTCGCCGACGAGATGTATCCTCCTCGCTGGGTTCCCCAGATCCCTGGACGCATCGTCAGATCCCCCTACGTCAAGATGCGCGACAACGAACGTCCGGAACGTCCGATGAAAGTCTCCCAAGCCGACTGGGATCGCGTTCTTGTTCCCGTACATGAGACTATTGCCAGCAAGATCGAACGCCTTGCAGACGAACTTCCCGATTTCTACGCGCCCTACCTTTCCGAACCCGATCTCACCGAAGTCGTGTTCGCCCGCCTGCTCCGGCGCGCTCCCGATGATCTGTTTGAGAAGGTGCAGGACATCCCCATGTCGTGGTTCGCACAGAACACGACGAACGAGCTTGTGAGAGAAGTCTTCGAAGACGTATACCGGCGGCTGGCCCTGTCCGACGTCGTCTTTCACGGCTGGGACGTCAGCGTAGAGCGTCCCACCGACGCCGTGCCGTTCCCTTGGCGCCTCGCACGCGGCGACGCCGAGATCCTCACCCGAACCGAAGGGCTACGCCGTCCCGCCCAGGAAGTCGCCTACTCCTTCGGGTCCGATCACGCGTTTACGCTCACCGCCGACCTGCCGCTCCAGATGGACCCGGAGAACCTCAAGAAGATCGTCGTCAGCAATCACGCCGATCGCTCGTGGCACCGGATCATGGCCACTGTCGAACTCGCCGGACGTGTCTACACCGCCGCACAGCCCGCCTTCCTCGGCAGCGATCGCTGGCAAGACACCACCTGGCAATTCGCCAGCGCCGACGACGACTCCATCAAGATGAAAACCTGGCTCCGGCTTGAGGAATCCGGCCCCTCCGAATTCAACGAGCCGGGCAAGGTGCGCGTCTCCCTCGACTTCACCCAGGCGCGCGGCCTGGGGGCTATGTTCAACAAGTACGCCAACAACTACCGCGAAGTCTTGCGCATGGTGCCCCTCGGCAGCTACGTCAGCAATAGCCTCAAGCTCGTCGTGCTCAATATCATCGGCCAGATCATCGGCTCCTCCCTCGTGGCCTTCTCCTTTGCGCGGCTCAAGTGGCCCGCCCGCGACTTCTGTTTCATACTCGTTCTGGCCACACTCATGATTCCGCCGCAAGTCACCATGATCCCCGTGTTCCTCATCTTCAAGAACCTCGGGTGGTACAACTCCCTCCGCCCGCTCTACGTGCCCGCCTTCTTCGGCAGTGCGTTCTACATCTTCCTGCTGCGCCAGTTCATGAAAGGCATTCCCGCCGACCTCGAAGACAGCGCCAAGATCGACGGCTGCGGCTACTTCGGCATCTACGCCCGCATCATCCTCCCCCTCATCAAACCCGCCCTCGCCGCCATTGGCATCTTCACCTTCATGGGTTGTTGGAACGACTTCATGGGCCCCCTCATCTACCTCAACGACCAGCACCTCTATCCGCTCAGTCTTGGCTTGTTCGCGTTGCAGGTGTTCCAGGCCGGCAACTTCGGCTTGATGATGGCGGCGGCTGTACTGATGACCCTGCCCGTCATCCTCCTCTTCTTCGCCGCCCAACGCCACTTCATCCAAGGCGTCACCCTGACTGGGATAAAGGGTTGAGTCGAACGTCGGGTGTACGGCCACATGTCTTTGCTTTGGTTGTTGGCTTCCTCGCGCGCGAAGCGTATCTCGCTTCTCTTTGCTTCTTTCTCTTCACGAGAAGAGAAAGAAGAACGCGTTTGTCCCTCCTCGCGTTGAACTGGCATACTGGCTCGACGGGGCGTTCATGGCGCCCGGCGGCAGAGCAGGGCCAATGAGGAGAACACCATGCCGACCATCGACTGGGTCGCCGCAGCACAACATTCCGACATCAGATACGAGAAATTCGAGGGCATCGCCAAGATCACCATCAACCGGCCGGAGGTGCGCAACGCGTTCCGTCCCGAGACGGTGGAACAGATGTCCGAAGCGTTGACGGACGCGCGATTCGACCCCGAGGTGGGGGTTGTCATCCTGACCGGCGAGGGCGAGAAAGCGTTCTGCTCCGGCGGCGACCAACGGGTCCGGGGCGAGGCGGGATACGTCGACCAACGCGGCGTGGCCCGGCTCAACGTGCTCGATTTTCAGCGCCAGATGCGCACGTGTCCCAAGCCCATCATCGCCATGGTGGCGGGATACGCCATCGGCGGTGGGCACGTCCTTCACGTAATGGCCGACCTCACCATCGCGGCCGACAACGCCATCTTCGGCCAAAGCGGCCCGCGCGTGGGTTCGTTCGATGCGGGCTATGGCGCGGCCTATCTCGCCCGCATGGTGGGGCAGAAAAAGGCGAGAGAGATCTGGTTCCTATGCCGCCAATACACCGCTCAGGAGGCGCTCGACATGGGCATGGTCAACGCCGTCGTGCCCTACGACAAGCTCGAAGAGGAAACCGTTCAGTGGTGCCGCGAGATCCTGGCCAATTCGCCTATGGCCATCCGTTGCATGAAGGCCGCGCTCAACGCCGATTGCGACGGACAGGCGGGGTTGCAGGAACTCGCGGGCGACGCGACGATGCTGTTCTACATGACCGAAGAAGGCCGGGAAGGACGTAACGCGTTTCTCGAAAAGCGTCCCCCGGATTTCTCGAAGTTCACCCGGCAACCGTAGGGCGCGGGAAAGGCGTGGCATGGCTGGATCGCCCATGAAAACCTGGATGCTGGCCGCGCGCCCCAAGACGCTCGGGGCGGCGATCGCGCCCGTGGTCATGGGGTCGGCCATGGCGATCGAGGCCGATGGCTTCCATCTCTTGTCGGCCGTCTGCTGTCTGCTTGGCGCCCTGCTCATCCAAATTGGCGCCAACTTCGCCAACGACTATTTCGACCACGCCAAAGGCGCCGATACGCCCCAACGCATCGGGCCTACGCGCGCGACACAGGCGGGTCTCGTTTCCCCGGCCGCGATGATGCGGGCCACCGCGCTGGCCTTCGCGCTGGCATGCGTACCGGGACTCTACATCGTCGTGCGCGGCGGCTGGCCGTTCGTCGCTATCGGTCTCGTGTCGATACTCTGCGGCGTGCTCTACTCCGGCGGCCCCTTCCCGCTGGGCTACCTCGGCCTGGCCGATTTCTTCGTGCTCGTATTCTTTGGACCCATCGCCGTCGGCGGCACCTATTACGTACAAACGCACGCGATCGGGACTGACGCGTTGCTTGCCGGGGCCGCGGCCGGTCTGTTCTCCGTGGCGATTCTCACTATCAACAACCTGCGCGATATCGACGAAGACCGCGCCTCCGGCAAGCGTACGCTGCCCGTCCGATTCGGCCGCACTTTCGCCAAGGCCGAATACTCCGTCTGCCTCGTGATGGCCGCGCTCGTTATCCCCATCGCCTTGGCCGTGCGCGGCGATCACCTTCCCGTCTTGATCGGCGCGCTCGTGTTGCCCGCCGCGGCCCCCGTGGTCCGCACCGTCAACACCCGGACCGACGGCCCCGCACTCAACAACGCCCTCGCCGCCACAGGAAAACTCCTGCTGGTTTTCAGCGTGCTGTTCTCACTGGGATGGCTGCTATGAACACCCCCCTCATCGAGGTATTCCGCTACGACCTCCCCCTGACCCGCCCGCTGCCGCTACGACACGTCACCCTCGACACCCGCTCGGGGCTCATCGTCAAGATCAGCGATGGGCCCGATAACGCCGGTTACGGCGACATTGCCCCCTTGCCGGGTTTCAGCGCCGAGAGCCTCGACGACGCGATCGGCGCCGTCACCGAATGGACGCGGCGCGCCGACGCGGTCCGCGTCATTGAAGGCATCGAGGCCGCGGGCCGCGACGCCCTGCCCCCCTCGGTTCGATTCGGCGTCGAGACCGCCACCTGGCAGTTTCTCGCCCCTGTCGAGCACAATCCTGGCCAGCCCGGCATGCGGCGGCACGTGCCACTCAGCGCGCTCCTCAGTGGCGATTTCGAGACGGTCGCCCGAGACGCTCACGCGCTTTGTGGTTCCGGTTACCGGGCGGTCAAGCTGAAAGTCGGCGCACAGGCCGTGGAGGACGACATTGACTGCGCCCGGCTTGTCCGCCGGATTCTGGGACACGACATCGCCCTGCGTCTCGACGCGAATCGCGCATGGGATTTCACAACCGCTTGCCGGTTCGTCCAGGGAATCAACGATCTAGATGTGGAGTATATCGAGGAGCCGTTGGCTTCCGCGGGGCGCCTGTGGGAACTGGCCGTGGAAACGAGCGTGCCCATCGCCCTCGACGAGACCGTGGTCGAGCGCATTGGCGACCCGGCGTTCCCGGCGGATAGCACGTGGGCAGGAGCCGTGATCTTGAAGCCGACCTTGCTGGGCGGCGCGCATGTCACGACCGCCTGCGCGGCAAGCGCCTTCAAGGCGGGCCTCAAGCCTGTCATCAGCGCCTGCTTCGAGTCCGGTGTCGGCCTGATCGCCCTGGCGCGGTTGGCGGCGCTGGCCACGTGGTATGATCTGCCCGTGGGGCTGGGAACCTACGACTGGCTGGCGGAGGATGTACTGGGTGTCCGATTCCAGATTGAGAACGGGATGCTCGACCTCGCCGAAATGGCGCGTTGTCTAATCACGCTCGACACGAGCAAGATGACAAAGATTCTTCATGTCTGATATCCCTTGCCCGATAGCGCATTGGGCCCAGGCGGAGCCTGAACGTCTCGCGATCCTGACCCCCGACACGTGCTGCTACACGTACAGTGCGTATCATGACGCCGTGGGCGCCGTTGCGGCGCAGTTGAGCGGTGACGGCGTGCAGCCGGGCGACGTGGTCGCGGTTTCATCGCCGTCGCCCGCCGAGCAGATCCTGGCAATGATGGGCATTATGCGTCTCGGCGCCATCGCCGCGCCGGTTGCGCTCCGCATTCCGAGTGCGGCCCGGAGCGACCGGCTTCGGCGTATCGGCGCGCGCCGGTTGCTCACCGAAGGCGGCATCGACATCGCAGGGCCTCCCCGTGCAACTAACGCCGTGCGGATGCCAACCGATCACCCCGCCACCATCGTCTTCACCTCGGGCACCTCGGGCGAACCCAAGGCCGCCCTCCACGCCTACGGCAACCATTATCACGCCGCGCAGGCCGCCAACCGCAACATGCCCCTTGCACCCGGCGACCGCTGGCTGTTGTCGCTCGGATTGCACCACGTGGCCGGCATCGCCATCCTGTTTCGATGCATGGTGGCTGGGGCAGCCATAGTGGCGCCCGATGTTGGCGGTGGCATCGTTGAAGCCGTCGAACGCTACGGCGTGACCCATTGCTCCCTCGTTTCGACCCAGTTGTATCGCTTGCTTGGCGATTCCGCAGCCCATAGCGCGCTTGCCGGGATGAAAGGCATCCTGCTGGGCGGCGGGGCGATCTCCGAGGCCCTCATACGGCGGGCGGTCGCGCGGGGATGGCCCATTCATACCAGCTACGGACTCACCGAAACCGCCGCCCAGATCGCCGCTACCGAACCCGGAGCGCCGCTCGATACGCTGATAACTTCCGGCAGGCCGCTGCAACCCGGAACGATCCGAATCGCCGAAGACGGCGAGATCCTCGTCCGGGGCGACGGTCTGTTTCAAGGCTACCTTCGCGATGGACGCGTCGAGCGGCCCGAAGTGGAGGAGGGGTGGTTCCCGACAGGAGACCTGGGCCGCTTCGACTCCGAAGGACGGCTACACGTGGGCGGGCGCAAAGATAACCGCTTCGTCTGTGGCGGCGAGAACATCCAGCCCGAGGGGCTCGAGCGTGCGCTGTGCCGCGTGCCGGGCGTGGTGGACGCCCTCGTCGTTCCGATTGAAGACGCCGAGTTCGGCCACATCCCCGTTGCCTTCCTGCGCATGGACGGCGGCCCGATCCCCAGCCCCGACAAGTTACGCACACACCTCGTCGGCGAGCTAGAGCGATTCAGTATCCCCAAGCGGTTCCTAGCGTGGCCCAAAGATATCGACGACGACGTGTCCAAGGCCGATCGCGCCGCGTTTGCGCGGCGGGCGCGAGGTTCTCTGTGAAGGTGAAGTGATCGCCTCCTATCCTGATGGATGAGCCGTTACCCGCTTGCTCATCTTGAGATTCCCCAGAGGAGAGGCCGCGCAGTACACGTGGTTGTAGCCAGGGATGAGAAGACAGGCCGGTGACATGTGATTACCGCTGTCGACAGGGCGAGACGGCGCCCGGAACGGCTACCGTGACCCTTGAGCGGAGCGAATCGCTCATCATCATTAAGGGCGTTCCCGCCCAAGTCTGCACGGATTGCGGCGAATACTACTTGGACGAAGATGTGGCCTCACAGGTCTACGCTCAGGCCGAGGATTCGGTGCGCCGCCATGCGGAAGTGGAGATTCTTCACTACGCCGCGTAGGACGGGGGAATGAGCGGGAAGAGTTTCAGAAGCGGATGGAAGAAGTGGGACGCTGTGGATTGCACCCCGTATGCCGTGTCGTCTACTCTTGAGTCGTCGGCAGCAGTGAGTATGGGAGACCGGTGCACGTGACAGGACAACGCGACGAGAGCGGCGCTGGGCCCGAAGTGGATCGTCAACCGTTGGACGTTTTCTTCGAGCCGGGATCGGTGGCGGTGATTGGGGCGTCGGACAAGCCAGGCAGCGTGGGCCGGCGCATCCTGTGGAACCTGATCAGCAGTCCGTTCGGCGGCACGGTATACGCGGTGAACCCCAAGCGCCGCAATGTGCTGGGCCTGCGGGCGTACCCGCGCGTGACCGATCTGCCCGAGCCGATCGACTTGGCGATGGTGCTGACGCCCGCGGCGACGGTGCCGGGGGTGATCGAGGAATGTGTCGCGGCGGGGGTCAAGGGGGCGATCATCATCTCCGCCGGTTTCCGGGAGACGGGCGAGAAGGGGCGTGAGCTGGAAGACGAAATCCGCCGCCTGATCCTGACCAGTTCAATGCGTGTCATCGGCCCGAACAGTCTGGGTGTCATGAACCCGGTGGGCGGTCTCAACGCGGCGTACGCGGGGGGCGTGGCGCGTAAGGGTTCAGTGGGCTTCATCAGCCAGAGCGGCGCGCTGTGCGCGGCGATTCTCGACTGGAGTTTCCAGGTCAACGTGGGTTTCAGCGCCTTCGTGTCGTTTGGGTCCATGGTGGACGTGGGCTGGGCGGAGTTGATGTTCCATCTTGGCAACGACCCGAACACGAAGAGCATCGTCATCTATCTCCAGTCGCTGGGCGAGGCGCGGTCGTTCCTGTCCGCCGCCCGCGAAGTCGCCCTGACGAAACCCGTCATCGTGTTGAAGGCCAGTCAGACGAAGGCCGCCGCCGCCGCCGCGGAGGCCTCGGCCTATTACGCCGGCTACGACACATGCAGCGACGACGTGTTGTCGGCGGCGCTAAGACGCAGCGGCGTATTGCGGGTCGACGACGTGGAAAGCCTGTTTGCGCTGGCTGATGTGCTGGGCAAGCAGCCGCGTCCCGAGGGGCGGCGTCTGACGATCGTGAGCAACGCTGCCGGGCCGGGCATGCTGGCGACGGATGCGCTGGTCACCGGCGGCGGCGAGTTGGCCAAGCTGTCGGACGAAACCCTCGACCGGCTCAATGCGTTGCTGCCGGAGTACTGGAACCACTGCAACCCGATCGACATCGTAGCCGACGCCGATCCGGAACGGTACGCGCGCGTCGTCGACATCGTGTCGAAGGACGAAAACAGCGACGGGCTGCTGGTGGTGTTGACGCCGCAGGTGATGACGGACCCGACGGGTACGGCAAAGGCGATTGCCGAGTTGGACGACTACGGAGGTAAGCCGATCCTGGCCAGTTGGATGGGCGGCAACGACGTGGCCGAGGGCGAGGCGATCCTGAATGCGCACAACATTCCCGTCTACCCGTATCCCGACATGGCGGCTCGGGTGTTCGACGCGATGTGGCGGTACAGCTACAATCTGCGGGCGTTGTACGAAACGCCGGAGCTTCAACCAGACCAGGACCACCATGCGCCGGACCGGCGGGAGGCGGAGCGCATCATCGATGCGGCGCGTGCCTCGGGCCGGACGACGCTGGACGAGGACGAGGCGCGTGCGTTTCTGGCGGCCTACGGCATCCCGCTGGACCCGCCCAGGTCCGTCGGCGCCCTTGAGATCACCATCAGCAGCGACATCGATCCACTGTTCGGGCCGTTCTTGACATTTGGGCCTGGCGGGGCGATCGGGAAACTTGTCGGGCAGCGGGGCGTGGGGTTGCCGCCGCTGAACTCGACGCTTGCCCGCCGGCTCATGGAGCAGACCCGGCTGTATGATGCGTTGCACGACTCGAGCCCGCGCTGCGACGCGTCGCTGTCTGAGCTGGACCACCTGCTGATGCGGTTCAGCTACCTGGTGGCGGAGCAACGCGGGATACGGACCATGGCGTTGGACCCTGTCTTGATCGCGGAGGACGCGGTGACGGTGGCCGGGGCTCAGATCACGCTGCATGATCCGGCCACAAACTTCGCCCTGCTTCCCGACCTCGCCATTCGCCCTTACCCCAGCGAGTACACTACGACCTGTGTGCTAAAAGATGGCCGCGAGGTAACACTCCGTCCGATTCGTCCCGAAGACGAATCGCTGATGGTGCGGTTCCACGAAACCTTGTCCAAGGACACCGTGTATTTCCGTTTCCTGCGTCTGCTGGCGTTCGACCAGCGCGTGCGGCACGAGCGTCTGTCACGGATGTGTTTCCTCGACTACGACCGCGCGATGGCCATCATCGCCCTGCGCCACGCGGCCGGCGGGGAGGAGCAGCAGGTGCTGGGGGTCAGTCGAATGGTGAAGGTGCATGGCACGAGAGACGCGGACTTCGCGATCGTAATCAGCGACGACGTCCATGGGCTGGGGCTGGGGCACGCGTTGCTCAGCCGGCTGGTGGACGTGGCCCGGGCGGAAGGGCTACGGCGTCTGACCGGGATCGTGTTGCCCGACAACCGTCCGATGCTTCGGCTGTGCTCGATGATCGGGTTCCACCTGGATTACTCGGGGCGCGACGAGGTGGTGGCGACCTACGATCTCACGAAGCCGCCGCCCACTACGTGATTAGCCTAGAATGGCTTCGATAGCGGCGCGCTTTTTCTCGTAGTGTTCGCAGAAGGCGTTGAGGAACTCGTCCCTCTTGGGCAGCGCCTGGCACTCCTGGGCACGAATCTGGAGCGCGGGGCCCTTGACCTTCACGGCGGGCACGCCGACGTGATAGCACACGGCATCGGCGACGTTGATGATCTTGACCAAGGCCACGTCGTCTGGGGCATCGGCGGGGTTGTGGTGCATCTGTATGCCCTGGACGACGGCCGTGGGCAGGTTCCATTGTTCGGAAGCCCACGCGCCGACGACACAATGGTTGGCGCCGTCAAGCACTACGTTCTCCGCGTCGTACTCGGTAAGACCGTTGTCGATCATTTGGTCGCCGATGGCGTCGACGGCTTCGGGGAAGGTCTGGCGAATGACCGCTTTGCCGAGGTCGTGAAGCAGGGCGGCCATGTAGGCGCCGTCGGCATCCTCGGAGCGGATGCCGTAGACTTCCACGGCGGTTTCCGCGGCGACGCCGCACACGAGGCTGTGGTTCCACAGTTGGCGCAAGGCCTGGGCGTCTCTACTCTTGGCGCTGAATTGGCCTATGACGGAGATCGCCAGACTGAACCGCTCGACTTCGTCGAACCCGAGCAGGACGATGGCGTCTTCAATGGATTCCACGTCCCGGTTGAAGCCGTAGAAGCAGGAGTTGACCGTGGCCAGGAGTTTGGCGGTGAGGGCGGGGTCCTTGGAGATCAACGTGCCCAGATCGCGGGCCGTTCCGGAGGGATTCTTCGTGATCGCGAGGATACCCGCCAGGGAATCGTTGAGCGTTGCCAACTCGGTCAGCGACGAAACCCGCTCGTAGACTTCATCGTAGGTGAGCTTTGCCATGCCTGAACGCTGCTCCTCCGCGCACGCGGTGTCCTGGGGCGGATCCAGCCATCCGCCGCCACTCCCGGATCATAGCACGTCGCTGGCGCCGATGGCACACAGCCATGCGAATTTGGGTCTGCGTCACAATTGGAGATTCGCCCTTCTCCCGACGCTAGAGCAGTTTAGGGATGATATGCGGGCCGCTTGCTTGCTGCGGCAGCGGAGAGCCGCGTCAGAGAAACTCAGCATAGCACCACTATGCTTGCGTCCTTGTCCTCGCGGCGGAATCTGCACCGCACCTCATCCTTAAACAGCTCTATTCAGCCGTTTCCGTGTGCAAACCAACACAACGATCCGTTTGGGATAAAAACAACTATTCAAGACGGTTTCTCTCCGCCATTGCGAGCAAACTTGTCGGGGTACGGACGCGGCTGGTATTCTCCGGTTGGCCCTGCGGCTCCGACTGCTGGGATGGGCCTGCGGACCACCTTCACTGGGAGGAAGACACCGTGAGAATTAACAAGGCCGTGATTACGGCGGCGGGGCGGGGCGTGCGGCTGTATCCGGTGGCGGATACGGTCCAGAAGAGTATGCTGCCCGTTGTCGATCGTGATGGACTCACCAAACCCATTGTCCAGATTATCGCCGAAGAGGCGCTGGACAGCGGGATCGAAGAAATCTGCGTGGTCTGCGCGCCCGGAGATGAGGAACGGTACCGGCAGCAACTGGGGTTGCTCAAAGAAGATTTGCTGGCGGCCTATGAGGGCGTCGAGTGGGCCAAGGAACAGGCGGGGCGCCTGGACAACCTGATACGGCGCATGTGCTTTGCCGTGCAGCAGGAGCCGCTGGGATATGGGCACGCCGTCTATTGTGCCAAAGACTTCGTCGGCGACGAATCGTTCCTGTTGCTGCTGGGCGATCACTTGTACATCTCGGATCTGGCCGATCAGCGGTGTGCGCAGCAACTGATCCATCTGGCGGAATCGGAGGAGTGCTCGGTGGCGGCGGTTCAGTCCACGCGCGAGCATCTGGTGGGCCACTACGGCACGCTCAGCGGGAAACGGGTGCCGGACGCGCCGGGGGTGTATCAGATCGAGCGGATTCTTGAGAAACCGTCGTTGAGCCAAGCGGAGCTGGAACTCCAAACACCCGGGCTGCGCGTGGGCCACTACTTGTGCTTCTTCGGGATGCATGTGTTGTCCCACCGCATCTTCGGGTTGCTCGACGAGATGGCGTCCGAAGCCGATCGCATGAACGGCGAGTATCAACTGACGCCCGCCTTGCAGGAACTGGCCAAGCGGGAGAAGTATCTGGCGCTTGAGGTCGCGGGCACGCGCTACGACACGGGAGCGAAGTTCGGGCTACTTCAGACGCAGGTCGCACTGGGGACCGCGGGCAAAGATCGCAACGCCCTGTTGACCACGCTGATTGAATTGCTGGCCGAGGCCGGGATGCATCCGGCGCCGCGTGCGGGAGACTGACGTGAACGCCCTTATCGAGACCATCACGAGCGCCGATCCGGCGAAACGCGACCGCCCTTTTCGCTCGCTTTGCGAGACGTACAGTGCCGAGGAGTTGTTCGCGGCTTGCCGTGAGCTTGACGCGTTCCGCCGATCGGCCGACAACTTGTACGATCGCGTGCGGGCCTCGCTGTTTCTGTATGCGGCCTATCGCTTCCATCTCCAGGAGTCGCCAGCGTTTCCCGGCACCGGCCCCATCCCGTACGAGGGATTCCGTGACCAGCTGGAGCGCCGTTTCGAGGAGTCGATTGCTCGTTTCATGGAAGCAGTCGACGCGGATGGCCCCAACGCGGCGTTGTTCAGCGCGCTCGCGGAGAGCTACCACTATCTCACGTTCCAGACGCTGACCGACCAGGTCCGGCGCAGTGTGCGGGCCAGCCGCGGCAACCAGTGGATGTTCCGCGTCGGTCATGCCGACGATCATCCCGTTCGCATTCGGCCGGAGATGCTGCAACGGCCCGGGGGCGGGTTGCTGTATCCGGTCCTGAAGGAAACGACGCCGGTGCGGTTGGACCTCAGCCATAGCGGTTGGTCGGACATCTTCTTCCTCGGCATGGATTACCCCGAGTGCGCGCGCGTACTCAACATCTCGGTGAACCTGGGCGTATACGGGCGCCACGAGACCGTGCGCCCGCCCATCAGCGCCTATGTGCGCGTGATCACGGAGCCGGTGCTGCGTCTGACGAGCATCGACCTCGACACCACCAAGGACGTCAGTGACCTTCGTGACCTGTTCAACTTCGGCAACGACTACCTCAGCCTGCTCAAGGCGGGGGTGATCGCGTCGGGACTGATCCCGCCGTCGTTTGAAGGCACCAACCAGACGATCGCCGGCATTCTGGGACGTATCATTGGCCCGGGGATGGGAATCGAACTGGCCACGGAAGTGAACGACATCCCGAAGGGGTCGCGCTTGGCAGTATCGACCAATCTGCTGGCATCGATTATCGGAGCCCTGATGCGGGCGACCCGGCAGACGGCCACGATCGCCGGGACGCTACGGGAGGAAGAACGCCGGCTCGTGGCGTCGCGCGCGATTCTGGGCGAATGGCTGGGCGGGTCAGGCGGCGGGTGGCAAGATTCGGGCGGGGTGTGGCCTGGGTTCAAGGTGATCGAGGGGGCGCTGGCCACCGAAGGCGATCCCGAGTTCGGCGTCAGCCGGGGACGTCTGCTGCCTCAGCACCAGATCTTGGGCGAGGAGCGTTTGCACCCAGAGATCACGCAGCGGCTCGCGGCGGCGCTTGTGCTCATCCATGGCGGCATGGCGCAGAACGTCGGCCCTATCCTGGAGATGGTCACAGAGAAGTACCTGCTGCGCTCCGGGGCCGAGTGGCAGGCGCGGGCCGACATGCGCGAGATCTTCGACAACATCCTCGCGGCGCTCAAGGCGGGCGACGTGCGCCAGCTGGCCGCCAATACCACGCGCAACTGGAACGAGCCGCTCAAGACCATCATCCCGTGGGTGACGAACCGGTTCACCGAGACGATCATCCAGCGCGCGTCGGAGAGACTGGGCGACCAGTTTTGGGGGTTCCTGATGCTGGGCGGGATGTCGGGCGGCGGCATGGCCATGTTCGTGGATCCGGATCGGCGCGATGCGTTCCGCGACGAGATCCTCGAGAGCATGACTACGACGAAACGGGAATTAGAGGACGCGCTACCCTTCGCGATGGACCCGGTGGTGTACAATTTCGAGATCAATGGCGTCGGCAGTTCGGCGTGTCTGTTGGAGGACGCCAATGCCCTCATGCCCAGCCGCTACTACGCGCTGCAGATCCCCGAGTTGGTCCGCGGCGATCCCGGGAGCATCCCCTACATTCGCCGCGCCGAACTCGACCAGTTCACGGCCCGCGGCGACGAGCCGGAGGAAACTTACCATCTGCTGCGGACCACCGTGAGCAACCTGTTCCGCGTGTCCGAGCCCGCCGACCGGTCGGCGCGGGCCGCCTGGGAAGCAGAGTCGGATCGGATCAAGGAGCAGAATGGTTTCGACCCGGTTCAGCACGAGCAGATCCGCGCCGAGCTGCGCAGCGGCCGGATCGGCCTCTCCCACAATCGCCTGCCGATCGACACGGAGATCGAGGATGTTGCGGACGAGGACGTGATCGCGATGAACGGCGGGAGTGAGCGGCGCGCGCTCGGGGAACGTGCGCTACGTGAGGGACGCGTCGCCGTGATGAGTCTCGCGGCGGGAGTGGGAAGCCGCTGGACCACCGGCGCTGGGGTGATCAAGGCTGCGAACCCGTTTGTCGACTTCGGCGGGGTCCATCGCAGCTTTCTGGAGATTCACGTCACCAAGACGCGCCGCGCGGCCGAACAGTATGGCTTCCGCTTTCCCCACATCGTTTCGACGAGTTTCTCGACGCACGCCGCCATCGAGAAACACCTCGCGCTGAACGGCAACTACGGCTACGAAGGCCCGCTGGTGCTGTCGCCGGGGCGCGCGATCGGCCAACGCCTGATCCCGATGGTACGCGACCTGGTGTTCTTGTGGGAGGAGATGCCGCAGGAAACGTTGGATGAGCGGAAGCAGAAGGTGCGCGAGGCGATTCGCGGGGCGCTGATGGATTGGGCCCGCGCGAAGGGTGAGGGCAACGACTACGTCGACAACGTTCCGGCGCAGCGTTTCAACCCGCCGGGGCACTGGTCGGAGGTGCCCAACCTGTTCCGCAACGGCGTACTCGCGCGGTTGCTGGAAGAGAACCCAAGACTCGAGACGATCATGCTGCACAACATCGACACGCTGGGGGCCAACCTCGACCCCGACGCGTTGGGCGCCCATCTCAGCACGGGCAGCGTGCTGACCTTTGAGGTGGTGCCGCGCCGTATCGACGACCGCGGCGGCGGCCTGGCGCGCGTCAACGGGCGCGTGCGTCTGCTCGAAGGCCTGGCCCAGCCGCGCGAGGAAGACGAACTCAAGCTGCGCTATTACAACACGATGACGACGTGGATTCAGATCGACCCGCTGCTGGCCCTGTTCGGTTTGACACGCGACGATCTGCAGGGCGCCGAGGCGAAGATCATCCCGGCCGTGCGCCAGATGGCGCACCGGATGCCCACCTACGTCACCATCAAGGACGTCAAATGGCGCTGGGGACATGGCCAGGAAGACGTGTATCCCGTAGCGCAGTTCGAGAAACTGTGGAGCGACATGACGGGGCTGGCCGACGTGGAATGCGCATATCTGGCGGTGTCCCGCCGGCGCGGGCAGCAACTCAAAGACCCCAACCAACTCGACGGTTGGGCCAATGACGGCAGCCGGAATTACATCGCCCAGCTCACGGGGTTGGCGGAATAGCCGGGCCTACTTGAGGAGCCGGCGGCCTTCCGACGACTTAATGCCGGAGATGATGCGCTCGAACGCGGCCTCGTTACTGCACGCCGAGACGGCCTCTGATTTCTCGATGATGCCATTCTGGTACATCTCGACGGCGTGCTGGTCGAAGGTTTGCATGTCGCCGTCGACTTCTATGATGCCGTGCAGCTTGTCAAGCTCACCCTCGAGGATGGCGTCGCGCACGATAGGCTTGCCACCCAGCAGAATCTCGATGCAGGGGATACGGCCGCCGCCTTTGCGCCGCAGGAGGCGCTGGCAGACGATGCCGCGCAACGAATATGCCAACTCCTGGCGGATCAGGTCACGCTCGGCTTGAGGGAAGTAACTGATCACGCGGTTGACGGTGTCGACAGTCGTCATGGTGTGCAGCGTACTGAACACGAGGTGGCCGGTTTCGGCCGCGCTGACGGCCGCGCGAATGGTGTCCATGTCGCGCATCTCGCCGACGAGGATGACATCGGGGTCTTCACGCAGTGCGCCGCGCAAGGCGTTGGCGTACGAGTAGGTGTCGCGTCCGACCTGGCGCTGCGAGATGAGACTCTTGGCGTCGCGGTACACGAATTCGACCGGGTCTTCGACGGTGATAATGTGGGTGTGCCGGGACTCGTTGATGTATTGGACCATCGACGCGAGGGTGGTGGACTTGCCGCTACCGGTGACCCCGCACACGAGGAAGAGACCGCGTTGGCTGTCGGCGATTTGGCGGACGACGTCGGGAATGTGAAGGTCTTTGAAGGGGACGGGGCGCTCGGGGATCATGCGGATGGCCAACGCGATGGCGCCGGCTTTGTAGTAGCCGCTGACACGCAAATAGCCGACGCCCGCGGCGTGGAATTGCCAACTCGTTTCACGCTCCGAAGCCAGCAGGTCCAACACCTCCTGGCTGCCCAACTGCAGCGCGAACTGCTCCATGTCGGCCGCGGTGATCACGGGCATGTCCATGGCTTCGAGGTAATTGTCGACGCGGATGAAGGGAGGCGATCCGGCCCGGAGGTGCAGGTCGGAGGCGTCCTTTGTCTGCATCTCTTCGATCATGCGGTTGACGTTGAGGCCCTGATCGACAAAACTGACGACCTTGACTTCCCACGAGTCCGACCGGAGCGTGCGCGGCACGAACTGCTCGACGAGAGCGTCGATAGGGGTCAGTTGGGGCAGGTGGTGCCATTCGAACGGCGGAAGCGTAAGAACGCACGAGCCGTTGTCCGTATCGAGGCGCACGGCAAAGGGCAGCTTGGCGCCCGCGTCGGCAACCTGCTGGGGATTGACGCCATCCTTGATCTTGAAGTTGATCTGCAGGAAATCGACCCGCTTGGCGAGATCGGGGCCCCTTGCCGTCATCTTGCACAGCCGCGAAATGAATGAGAGTTCTTCCGGAAGGCCCGACTCGATGGTGAATTCGGTGAACCCGATCTTGAAAACATCCAGAATGGTGTCGGTGGATTTACTGCCGATAAGCATAGACTGTCTTCCGTAATACTTGGAGGTGGAGCCCGTCTCGCCGGACCGAGACGCGTGCGCGACAAACGAACCCAAAGTCTATCACGCGTCCACGGAGACAGTCAAAGAGAGATTGCGTCGTGCAATCAGGACGATTCGAAGACTACTGGGAGCAACGCGCGGCATGAAAACCCCCGAAATTGACGCAGGCCCGAGGCCGCGGTCCGCGCTATTTGGACCCGTTTCACCAAGCTTCACTGAAATCGCCCGTTGCCGTATCATCACTTTCTCTTCGTTGGCGAATCTCCTGTTGTGTTCTCACTCCATTGATACCCAATGGAGACAACAAAATCCCTCCAACGAGGTTTTTCTGGTTCATCCGGAAAGAGCGTACTTCAGTCTTCTTGGAGGCTTACTGGCGAATCTCTTCTCGACGGGATAACAGGATAAACAGGATTGAGTTGTGAACGGCGATTGTGCGGAAATCCGGTTCATCAGACAGGACATCAGGTCAACTGTCATCTCGACCGCCCACCAGTCACCTCGGCCGCCCACTTGTCATCTCGACCGCCCACTTGTCATCTCGACCGCCCACTTGTCATCTC
>JAACEL010000080.1 GCA_011682535.1 Nitrospiraceae bacterium
GGGGCCGTTACTACTGTACCTTACAGCAGCCCCGTGCGGCAACAGGCGGCAGGGATCGATCGGCTTCTGGAAAATACCGGCCAGGCCCAGTTCGCGCGCGTCGAGGTTGTAGCGCACGGTGTCGCCGGCGGAGCTAGAACGGAAGCGAGCTGACGGACTTGGCGACCATGGCGAACGCGACGGCCAGCATGCCGATGAGGCCCACGCCGCAGGCGTAACCGGCCGCGAGTACGGGGGTGTAGCGGCGCCAGGTTTCCTTGCCGTAGCGAGGCTCGAACACCTTGCGGCCGATGATGGCGCCCACGAACATGGGAATAGCGGCGTTGGGAATGGCGCCGATCCCGCCGATCATCCCGTAGAAGAACAGTGTCGGTGCACCCAGGACACTCGTCAGGGCGAGCAGCAAGAACCCAAGCCCCGCACCGCACGCGATGAGGCTCGGGCGTATGGAGTCGACCAGCCACGTGCTCTCACCCGTGGTCGCGCTCATGAACAGGCACTGATACGTCGCTTGCAGCGGCCACATCTTCGCGGTAAACGGATAGGTAGCGGACGGGATGGATTCGATGTGCCAGAAGAAGGCCCAGAACACCAGGCTGCAAATGAGGCAAATGGGCAGCATGAACAACTCGACCTTGACGAGACTGGAGAACTTGGTCCGGGTGAGCGTCAGTTCCCGGAACATTTGAGTCATGGGGCCATAGTCGGCCAGGGGCAGCGGGGCGTACCAGATGTCGACGCCGCGATAGCCCGACAGGATGATGCTGCCTTCGCGCAGGAAGGGGAAGGCAATCGGCGCGCCGGTGAGGCCAATCATTCGTGCCGAGACGTAAGAGATGGCCGGGGTGATGACAAGCGCGTAGGCCAGCACCATCATCGTGGGAAATGCATCGTCCTTGAGCAGGAACTTGCACAGCAGAATGCTGCATGTGCTCGCGGCCAGGTAGACCACGATGCACCAACGCAGTTTCATGTCGCCGCGTCCCTTGGGCGGGGTCAACATGCCCTTGTCGCGGCCGTCGCGATTGGTGAAGATCAGCGCCGTGATCACCTTGTAGAGTCCGAGAAGCGCCACGCATAGAGACGCGCCGATGCCGATGCTCATCCAGAAGTCGAAGTCGATGGCGATCTTCGTAGGAATCAGCGACATGCCCGGCCGCCAGTGCGGCAGCATGCCGAACTTGTAGAGCAACGGCGTGGCGATGAAGGCGGTAGCGACCGCGGCGGTAAAGGTGCCGGCCACCATGGCGAAGGGCAGCACCATCCCGAAGATTAGCGCGCCCAAGTCGAGACTGACGCCCGCGAGCGCCGCGGGAAGCAGATGATGCGCGCTCTTGGTGAGATCGACGAATGGGATTGGGATGATCTGCAGCGGTTTAGAGAACAATACCCCCGTAAATCCGGGTATCCCGACGTAGATGGCGCCAAACGCCAGCCCAATGGCCGCGCCCACGCTGAACACGTTCCAGCGCCAGGTTTCTTTCTTGGCGGTGGTCTCGGCAAGGGCGGTGGCCCCCTCGGCCGCGATCGGCGCGAGCGGGAACGAGAGCTTCTCGATGTCGGACGTAATGCGGAACAGCATGTAGCCGGTGGTGAGCGCCGTGGCGCGGCCGATGATCCACAGGAACGTGGTCAGGAGAATCGGCACATACCACGCCTCGCTGAACAGGTTGCGCCCGGTGATGGCAGGGGACGTGCGCGCGGGCACAATCCATTCGGGGATCTGGTCGGCAATACCGAAGCCGATGGCCTGGGGACTCTGGACGAGATATTGGTTGAAGATCATCAGGCCGAACGGACCGCCCGTCATGGCGAGCGCCGCGGCCATGTAGTAGAGGATGTAGACTTCCTGCTTGCGCAGCGTGGTGAATGATCGGCGGGCCATTTCAGTGAAGAGGATGATGGTCACCCACTGGGCCGCGGGGCCTAACCCCGCCCCTGCGACCAGGCTCAGATAGATCGTGCCCGGCATCATCACAAGACCGACGAACACGGCCCCGATCATCGTCCGAACCGAGAATCCGTCCTGAAACTCAAGGTCTTGGTGGAGATCGTCGCTCATGCCAGGGCAAAGTCCTTCCCGCGCTTAGCGTAGTCGACGCGGGCTTCGGGGGTAAGATTGCGCCAGATCAGGAATTGGCTGCGCATGGTCGTCATGAAATGGCCGTTGGCGCGGCGCCACGAACCCGCATCGCCGCTGAGGCGTTCGATCTCGACCTTGATGCCGCAGACGGGCATGTCCTCCAACTGGCGGAAAATGAAGGTGGTGTGCTGACTCACCCCGAGGTCGAACGGGGTCAGCCAGAACTGCGCGGTCACGGCGGTGCCTTCGCCTTCAACCAGATCGGCGCCCGCACGCACGTTCTCGACATAGAAGTTGCCCACGGAGACGTCCACGTGCGAGTCGAAGTACTCCTTCAGGAACTCGACGAGGCCGGGCGCCTCGTGGATGGAGACGGTGAACGGCAGGTCCAGCGTAATGCGCGCCTCTTTCGTAGGCGGCAGTTTCCAGCGCCGTTCGATATCGGGCACGCCCAGTTTGCTCGCCTGACGCGACGGATACAGCGAAGACAGCACTACCATCGCCATCACCAGCACACACGCGCCCACACCCGCCATGGAACTGTAGTTGAGTTCGAGCGATTGGAGGAGCGGGATGTCAATGTAGTGGACGATGCGCGAGATGGTCTGTCCGAACACATAGCCCGCCATCACCCCGAGCACAGCGAACACGCCGGCCTCGACGAGGAACAGACGTCCGATGTGCGAGGGCGCAATGCCCAGAGCAGTGTAGGTGGCGATTTCCTTGGTGCGTTCGAACACGGATCCCAGCATCGTGTTGAAGACGATGAGGCCTGCAATCAGCATCAGAATGAGCAGGTTCCACAGTTCCGAAATCCGGGTGGCGTTACGGCTGCTCAACAGCGTGGGCGTACCGTCGAGATTGGCGAACAAGACATAGTCAAGCCGGCGCACCAGGCTCTCGAGCATGTCGTCCAGGCTTTCGGGATCCTTGGGCAGAATCGCGATGGAGCGCAGGTCGCCGCCCAGATTGCCCAGCACACGCTCGCTCGTAATGGCCACGTCACGGAAAGAATGGTGAAAGTAGCGCTGGACGGTTTCCGGATCGGGCGTCCCCTCTTCCTGGCTCTTCTTCTCCATCTCCACCGGATCGAACGGCGTCAGGCGCTCGCCGTCGATATCGACCATCAATTCATTCATCTTTTCGTAGTCGAACACACCCAGCACATCGAACTCGCGGCCGAGCATGGAGACTTTCTCGCCGATGAACGCGTTGGCGAGGCGAATCTTCTCGTCTTGCGACATCTCCGCGGGGTCTTGTCCGAGGAACTCCCCGACCAGATTGAGTGGCAGCAGGATCTCTTCGCGTGGATCGACGCCCTCGACGTCGGGTTCGAGCCACCGGCTATTTCCCAGCAGCGCGGAATCGACGTCGAAGAACTGCTTTTCCTGAGCCGTCAGCCCCACGAGCGCCGTCACCGGCCGGATGGTGTCGCCTTTCTGGATGTCGATGAACGACTGATTGAGAATGAGCGCGCCGTAGTACCAGCGTCTGGGGGCCACGGTGCAGGTGTCGCCCAACTCGTTGCGCAAAGAGGCGTAGGTTTCAAACGGGAACGGCCACCAGTTCTTGGTGCGCAGCAGCACGCCCTGGTATGGCGTCGTGCCCTCTTTGTACACGTAGCGCTGCGTGCGCAACTGGGCGGTGACGGACACGAAGGACAGCACGGAGAAAGTCAGGACGATCAGGGTGATGCTGGTGAGCACCGTTCGCGCTTTGCGCCGCCGCATGTTGGCAATACCCAACTCCAGCGCCAGGGCAAACCCGCTCACGGCCTGGACGCCTGATTCGTGCTCGCCCATCTGCTCGATTTTGCGCTTGGACACCAAGGCTTCGAGCTTCGACATGACGATCGAGATGATGACGGTCGACAGGGTCGCCACGGAGAACCCCAGCAGTACGACCATCGGACTCAGCACGATCTGGAAGGCTGGGTGTGTGAAACGCAGCAGTACGAACATGCCGAGAAACATGCCGACGATCCCGGCGATCCGGGTCTCGATCCGGCGTCCGGCGAGGAACAGCCGCTCCATGGTGAACGCGAACGGCAGCAAGAGAACCAAGTAGAAGAGGAGGCCGCGGACCACGTCGTTGGCCATGCCGACCACGTCGGGATATGCCCGGGACTCCAGCCCCAGCGCACGCCGGGCTTCGAGGAAGTGTTCCTGATACTGGTTCTCGTCGAGAGCCTTCTGCGCGCGTTCGAGGGCGTCGCCGGCCAGTGTGTGCAGGCTGTTGACGCGTGCGTTCTCGATGCCATGCTGGGCAAAAAACGCGATGCGGGATTCGTTGAGCCGCCAGGTGTCGCGCGCGCTCTGCATGTAGGTGTTGTGGATGGCCGGGGTCTCGTCGACGCTGAACCCGAGTCCGGTGTTGAACAGCTCGCCCTCCGGCGGCTCCTCGGGCACGTTCAACAGCAGCATCCGCTTTTGCGTGGCGCCCGCGCCCGCGGTCAGCTTCACGCGTTTGCCGGGCTGCATAAAAATGGAGGCCGTGGGCGCCCAGAATGACCGCCAACCGGGTTCGACGAGCGTGCTGCCGTAGACGGGCGGCTCGCTGTTGCTGGCGGCTGCTTCGAGCACGTCGATGTAATTGAGCATGTTGTATGTACGCGGGTCGGTGAGGTTGAACACGTCGATCGTCTTGCACGGAAACACGACGCACATCAACTCCATTTCTTTCTGAACCGGCAGCACGGTGATGGGATAGCTGGCCTTGCCCATCTGCCCGAAGTCGGGGGCCCAGGTAATGTGTCCGTCTTCGACCACGAAGGGCTCGATGGCCATTTGGCAGATGCGGAGCGGGACTTCCTCCATCGTACCCAGACCGACGAACTCGAACTCGCCCTTTTCGTCGGCCATGGTGACGGGACGGGTCGCCACGCCGGTCATGAAACGCATGTCATCCATGCAACGTGCCATCACGATGGCGTCCTGGACGGGCTTCGAAGGCAGGTAGCCTTCACGCGGGTCGAACGACACCGCGCGGCCGCTGATGCGGCAGATGCTGCGCGGCAACGAGCGTTTGAGGTAGCGCCCTTCGACGTTGAACGCGTTGGGCAGTAAGCAAGCCAACAACTGTGTCTGGTAGACGAGATTGTCGATGTTGACTTCCGTGTCGCGCGGCGTGGCCGTGTAGAAACGCGAGTCGTTGCAGGTGCCGAACGACAGAGCCGGAATACCCGCGAGCAGCGCGGCTTCGTGCTCGAACGCCATGCCGGTCGGCACGTAGGTCACCCATTCCTTGCCCAGAGCGGGATTGATGGTGTCCACAAACAGCCATTCGGCGGGTCGATCGAGCGCTTCGGCGATCTCGGCCACGTACTTCGTAGCCCGGCGTCCGAGGTCCGACACGCGGGGCTTGAGGTTGTTCACATTCTGCGAGAAGAAGTGGCCGGTATAGAACAAGCCGACGCGTTGCGAGCCCGAAGAGAGATCGAGCGTGAAAAAGGCGGCGTGATCCTGCGGCGAAACGTCCCGCATGGGCGACTCGAACTGGCCGACGTGGTCCCACACGTAGCGGCGCACACCTTCGAGCGCCTGGTAGTGGCCGGAGGTTGCCAGCAAGCGGACCCGCTTCTGGAATGGGTAGTCGCGCACCAGCTTGCCCAGTTCGAGCAGCGCGGCAATGCCGCAGGCCTGCTCGGCGCCGGGGGCCAGATCGGGCACGAACGAGCTGCTGTCGTAATGCGACTGCAGGATGAGAATTTCGTCGCGGTTGTGCTCGGCGGTGCTGGCGCCAGGCAGATCGAGGTAGATGTTCTTGCCAACGCGCTGCTCCCACCGCGCGTCGGAGTAGATGGTGGCATCGAGATCCCCGGCCTTGAGGAGGTCCAGAAGAGGCTTCCCCTCTTTCGCCGTCATCCAGAAACGCGGCACATCCTGGTGAGACATCGTCTGAGTGGCGAAAGCCATATAGCGCGCGGGACGCTCGCGTTCAACGAAGATGATGGCGCGGGCGCCCATGTCGATCATGTACAGCCACTGTTCGCGCGCGCCTGTCTCCACGACCACCGTCGCGCCATCCAGTTCTTTGCCGTCGACCGCTTTGAGCTGGCCAAGTCCGGCGTAAATGAGACGGGTCTGGAGACCTTCCGGCGGCACCGCAGCGGGGCACACGCCGTTGGGGTAGAGCGGATGGATAGGGAAATCACCGCGCACGGTTTTGATTTCGGCCTTGGTGTGCACCGGCACGACGATGGGATATTCTTCGACAACCGGCTCCCCGGCCCCTAAGGCGCGGAACTGGCCGATAATATACTGCGCGGCCCGTTCACAGCCTTCGGTTCCAGTGAAACGCGAGGGAATACTCGACAGAGCGTCGATGTGTTTCTGAAGGCCTTCCGCCGTGAAGCGCGCCGCAATCCTGGGGTAGTCATCGGTCTCGAACAGGACCGTCTCGGCAAGATCGGGATCCTTCTCCGTCTCCGTGGCCACTTTTGAGACGTAGAATTCGACGAGCAGCCCCGCGAGGAGGACCATGGTCCAAAGCACTATGCGAAGGGACTTCTTCATCTAGTAAGGCCAGAAATGATAGACCTTCGTCTCCATGACAATGCCGTAGATGTTCCAGAAGCTGCCGATCATGAAGTCACCCATGATGAGGCCGACGAACAGGGGCACGATAGGCCGGTAAGCCTTTGCGCCGCCGTATTTTAGAACGAGAACCTTGATAGCCCAGGCGATAAACACGCACAGCCAGAGCTGTTCCATCGACCACGAGCCGCTGACTGCGTAACCGACCGGATGGAACGGCCACCAGCGGAAGTTCATGCGAAGCACGGCGAGGACAAGCGAGAAGCCCAGCCCGATCAGGATCGCGTAGGTGGGCTGCATCTGCTTGACTTCGGGGGTGGTGAACCAGCGGTTCACCTCTTCCCAGGCCTCGCGTCCGAACCACTCGCCCGGCCCGATTGCGCCCGCGGCAGCGCCGTACTTGTTGAACACCCACAGCATCGCCCACATCCCGAACACGATACCGAAGATGATCGAGAGGAACATGGCAATGAGATAGCGCCGATTGTCCATCTTGAGGCGCTCGGCAATGCGGAACGCCTCCATGCCGTGGGGCATCGGATGACCGCGGTAGGCACGGTTGAAGAAATTCATGAACCCGAACATGGCTGTATCGTTCGGGTAGTTCTTGTGCATGTTGGCCATCCCCATGAACTTCATAATCTGAAGCTGCGGCCCAATGTGGTGCAGGTCGTGGGCCGGGGGCCCCAACTCAGCCCGCATGCGGGTGACGGCAATGGAGATCATGAAGTAGAGGCCGAAGAACACCAGCACGATCGGCAGGGTCATCCCGGCCTTCATGCAGAACCAGACGAGGAAGATACCGCCTAACCCAAGCAACGTCAAGGCGATCCAAATCTCTTCGCGCTCCCACGGGGTGACGTTCTCTACCTCCTTGCCCACGAAGATCCGCACACAGCGCCTCAGATGGCGCCGGCTCACCCAGATCGCCATCAGGGCGATGGCGTAGTAACCACCAGCGGTCTGTTCTTCGACGAACGGGAAACCCGGCATCCCGTGGATACCGATATGACTGGCCAAGACGCGCTGCAATTTCCAAAAAATGAAGAAGAACCAACACGAGAACGCCAAGTCGGTCGGCATGAAGAAGCACATCCCGATCGCGAATGGGTAGAAGGAAACCCATCCCCCTCCCATGGCGTTCCAGGGGCGATCCGGAAAGAATTGCTGGATGTTGTAGATGTGAACGATGGGGATCTTGGGCAGCAGCGGGAACAGCACGTTGAGACCGTTGACCAAGTCGATCGTCCCCGCGATGGCGAAGCCAATCCAGAAGAGCTTGTTGGTCAACAACTTGTCGGTCTGGGTGGCCAGAAGCATCGGCACCTGAATGACCGGGTAGGCGAGCTTCTCATTCTCCGTCCACTGCTTGCGGAAGATGATGTTCAGGCCCCACATCACCGCACACAGGGCAAGCGTAAACGCTCCCCACCAGGCCAGCGGCTTCAGCCACGGCAGGAAATTGCCCGGGCGATACATCGACTCTTGGCCGATATAGGCGCTTTGCAGCGCCTCCTGGTCACTAACGACCAGATGGTCGGGCACAAAGGGCATCAGTTCCTCGAAGCGGCCTTCGAGCGGTGCATAGCGATGCAAGTGCGACAGAATCGGCACCAGGATCTCGATCATGTCGTGACCGCACAGCGCACTGCTGATCGCCAGCATCGTATAGAGCACGAGCAGCTCGGGTGGGGTCAACGCCCAGGAAGGCTTGAGCTTCTTGACGAGTTGGTTGACAAGGATGATGAGGAAGAGGATGAAGATGACGTTGTAGAAGAGGCTGATCGTGGTCGGCTCGCCCGAATACCACATGATCTCCGCAAGTACTACCCAGAAACAGTTCACGGGTATCAGCAGCAGACCGATTACTATGCAGCGAAACGTCACACCCACCGGCGGATTTCCCTCCCGAATATCCGGTTGCCTGGGAGGCCGGAGCGTAGCATTTTCACACGATCCACGTCAAATCATATCGAGACGCGCCTGAGTGATCCCCAGTTTTGCATCCGCTTCCCAGGGAACCGGATCCGCGCTGAGCCCAGAACCTATCCAGCCATCCTCAGCGGGGCGTTTCCAGCCCCGGAGGGGCGACAGGCTGTAGTCGTGGGTTCGCTTTACTCATCCACGGCTTGCCAGCCCTTCGGCGCACCCTCGTCCGGCGTGGGGCGTCCTTGGAGTCCAACACGATCCACAAGCTATTCGCAGGACTCTCGCGCCGGGTCACTTGGCGGTGGCCACCGCCAGCGCCTCGGCCTCTCCGATAATGAGGTCCCCCAGACCGTCGCCGTAGAACGACGCCGTGGCTTCATACCCGCTTTCCCGGTACTCGTCTTTGCTGAGGACATAGCCAATATAGTCCGAGGTAAGCCCGGCCACGCAAGGATATTTGACGCCTTGGGCCCGCATGGCGGCCTTCAGGCGCAGGCCGAACTGGCACAGCGCCTCGCCCGGAATGGACACCATCTCGAAATCATTGATCTTGAGGGCGTACAGCGGCGCCTTCTGCGCCAACATGTCCAGGACGTATGCATCGAGGGTCTCGGCCGTAATGCCATACTCCTCCCCCGCGATCCTGAGGAAGTCGGGCGACGCGCAACGCTCGGGCAAGTCGATGGTCTTCTGGTTAACGGTAAACGACGTCACCGGACGCGGTGTCAGCGCATCGGCCAACGAAGCGGCCCGAATGCCCACGCGCCGTCCATAGTCCTCGGCCATCTCCCACCGGCTCGAACCACGCGCGCCGTTGGGCCGAATGTCGCCCTCGGCGCCGTTGGTGTAAAGGCAGGTCACGCCGTCCCCCATCAATGCCTCGACGGTACGCTGCATGTTGCCCGCCCAGCCGCCAGACACGAGCATCTCCTTCTCCGTCATGATCGTGCCGTGCGCGGTGAAGTTCACGACGACGGCGTAGGGATTGCCGCCCTCGTCGTCGAGACGCAGCAGCGTGAGGTCGTCGTCGACGAATGCGTCTCCACGGCGATTGGACGTCATGCCGGCCAGGTTGGCCACCCCGGCGGCCACAGTGACGGGCCGAAGGGCGCCGTGGGCCTCCTTGATTCCCTGGGCGATGCGTGTCGTAACGAAGTCGAGCATCTGTTCGGAGAATATGCCCACGAACGGGTTGTTGGCCGTATTACGCCGATCAAGCACGAAACCTTCCAGGCCCGCGTGGCTGTGGCTGGCGGCCATCAGCACCTGGTCCGCTTTGAGCCCTTCGAGACCGGCCTTGGCCAGGCTCTCATCGACCACGCAGATGGGCGCCGAGCACACGTCCGCCGTGACCAGCGCCGACAGGGCCCCCTCCCACTCGAACAGCAGCACCTTGGCATTGATCCGGTCATGGATGCCGTGGGCCGGCTCACTTTTACGTGCCCCGTAGCCACCCAGCAGCGTCGGGATATCCGCCTCCAGCGGCGTGATGCTCACGGTGGCCACGCCCGCGCGGAGCTGGGCCTCCGCCAACCCCGGCCAACCCAGGCCACAGGCCACCAAGAACAAGGCAAGCAGTTTAGTCGAATCCATCATGTCTTTCCTTCCTGTTATGCCAGCACACGCCCGGCGCAGGCACCCTGTTCACTCACGAATCGCACCGATAGTATGGGCGCATGCGCCACACGAAGGCAACTCCTCGCATCGGTTAACTCCGCCGTGGCGCGCGGGGCAAGTTCAGCCTCGCTATTGGACCAGACACGGCGCTCACCCATCGGGTGTCAGCGTGGCTGAGCAACCTTGTGTTGCCGTAATCCTCGCTCGCCCGGGTACTTCGGGCGCGCCACAATACGCCACCCGGCGTTCGGGGCAACCCGGTGTTCGAGGGCGCACGCTCTTCCTCATGGGGCCTATGTGGCGCTATACTTGCACCCAAGATCACCCGGCAAAGGAGAGCCCAGCATGACGGCACTGATAATTTACTGCGCGAGCTTCGGAGCGGCCCCGGTGGCCGCGCTTCCGGAGTCTTTCCTGTTGCGCGTCGAGCACGCTCTTGAGCTTGCACGCGCCGACATCGTCCGGATGCGCAAACCCGCTGAACAGGCAGCGGAACGCATGGCAGGAGGTGGGCGCCTGCTCGCGGGCGGCAACGCGGCGTTCGTCAGCGAGTTGTGCGGCCGCGCGGGCGGGTTCATGCAGATCAAGAGCGCGGACGGCCTCAGCCTGACGCCCGATGACGTCGTCCTGATCGCCGCTGAGGCCGGTGGCGCGCTGCCGCGCTCACTCCTCGAATCCGGCGCCCTGCGCGTGGTCTTCGGGGCGAACGCGGAGCGGCCGGGAACCTTTTCGTTCAGCAACTACGCCACTGAAACGGACATCTCCCCCACCCTGGCCAACGCCATACCCGGCTGGCTGTTCACCGGAGAGTTGATCGCCGCCCTCACGCGGCTGGGGAAGATGCCCGTCCTTTATGAGAGCATCGGACTATACGGCGGGTTCTCGCGCATGCAGCAGTTCGGCCAGCAGGGCGTGTACTGGCACGAAAACCACCACGTGCCGCCGGTGGCGCCGGGCGTGCTGGCTAACGGGTATGTAGACGCGGTGACCGCGATGCTGCGGCGGGTGGAACAGGAGGAACGGGGCGACATTGACCGCGCGGGGACATGGTCGGCGCAAGCCGCCAAAGACGGCAAGCGGCTCATCATGTACAGCATGGGCCATCTCTTCCCCGCCGAAGTGGCCGAGACGGCCATCGGCCAGGTATTCGAATCGGCCGTCTGGAACTCGGGATTCATCTCCCACACGCCCCCCGATCACGACTACGCGGCGGGCGACGTGTTGATTCACATCGGCTATCAGCACCCCCCTTACCGCTTGCTGCCGAAGGCACGAGCGGCGGGGGCCCGGGTTGCTTACGTGGATATCCTCAGACACCGCGATTACCCCACCGGAACCGACGTGATCTGGATCGACCCGATGTGGCCCTGGAGCGACGCGTGCGTGGCGATCGAAGGTTACGATGTGCCCGCGCTGGCCGCGTCTGGGGTCGTGAATGGGGCGATTGCGTGGGAGATCCACCGCGTCACATCCGAATCCCATTGACTTTGGGCATCCCCGCAAGTATCATCTGGGGGTCTGGAAGGCTGGCGGAATATCCTTACTTCCAAAATCGCGGCAACCCCATTTATAGCAAGGCGTTACAAGTTAAAACGCTAGAGGAGCGCGCTTTCATGAAACTCGCCGTAATCGGCGCGGCCAGTTCCTACTCACCCGAACTGATCGACGGTCTGTTCTCGTGGCTGGACAAGATCCCGGTGACCGAGGTGTGGATGATGGATCCGAACCTTGACGCGCTCGACATCACCTCGAACCTGGCGCGCCGAATGACGGCCAAGCATGGCGACCCATTCACCGTCCATCACACCGACAACCTGCGCGAGGCGGTGACGGACGCCGCGTTCGTCATCACCCAGATCCGCGTCGGACGCATTCAGGCCCGCATCGCCGACGAGAAGCTGGGCCTGCGCCACCGCATCATCGGCCAGGAAACCACCGGGGTCGGCGGGTTTGCCTGCGCACTGCGGACGATCCCCGCGATCCTCGAGATTGCCCGCACCATGGAGGAGGTCGCCCCCAATGGCGTCCTCGTCAACTTCACCAACCCCAGCGGCATCGTCACCGAGGCCCTGTTCAAACACAGCACGATCAAGAGCGTGGGCCTATGCAATGTCCCGATCGGCATCATCATGGAAGTCGTCAAGCACGCCGGGTGCGCCATGGAAGACGTGGAACTCGACTATGTCGGCCTGAACCACCTGGCGTGGATCCGCGGATTCAAGATCGCCGGTAAGGACGTCACCGAGACCACGCTGGCCCAGTTCATCGAGCACGCCGACGAGGAATGGGAGGTCCCCGCCATCCGCGAGAACATGGTGATGGCCATGAAGAGTCTCAACATGTTCCTCAACGGGTATCTCCAATACTTCTACGCCACCGACGCCATGCTCTGCCACTTGCGCAACAAACTGAAGTCGCGCGGCGAGGAAGTCTTGGAAGTCGAGCAGGCCCTGTTCGAGAAGTACCGGCAGGAGTCGCTGGACGAAAAGCCCGAGGAACTCTCCAAGCGCGGCGGTGCCCACTATTCGACGGCCGCCTTCCACCTCGTCAGCGCCATCCAGAACGACACGCGAAACAAACAGATCGTATGCTGCCGCAACAACGGCGCCATCCCCACCTTCGACGACGACGTGGCCGTGGAGATCCCCGCGATCATTGGCAAGAACGGCGCAACCGCCATCCCCCAGGAGGCCCCCGCCCCATCGATCCGCGGCCTCATGCAGACGATCAAGGCCTATGAGTCGCTGACGGTCGAAGCCGCGGTCCACGGCGACCGCGAGGCGGCCTTCCAGGCCATGTTGCTTCATCCGTTGATGCCCGGCGCTATCGGCTCCCGAGTGTTACTCGACGAACTGATCGAGATCAACAAGCCCCACCTGCAAGGCACGTTCTTCTAAACAACTAAGGAGTCTCTCATGGCAAACAAGGCGATCTGCGAAACCAGTATCCCCGGACGTGAACCCACCACGCGCGGGAAGGTCCGCGACATCTACGACTTGGGCGACACCATGATCATCGTCGCCACGGACCGGATCTCCGCGTTCGATTGGATCAACCCCGTCGGCATCCCCGACAAGGGCAAACTCCTGACCGCCATGACGCTGTTCTGGTTCCGCCACACCAAAGACATCGTCCAGGACCACCTGATCTCGGCCGACGTCGCCGACTTTCCCGAGGACTTCCAGGCGCACGCCGGGCAGTTCGAAGGCCGCTCGATGCTCGTGAAGAAATGTGAGATGTTCCCGGTGGAGTTCGTCATTCGCGGCTACCTGGCCGGCAGCGGCTGGAAGGAATACCAAGAAAGCGGCACGGTGTGCGGCACCAAGCTGCCCGAGGGCCTCGTGCAAGCCGACAAGCTCGAAGATCCCATCTTCACCCCCGCCACCAAGGCCACCGACGGCCACGACATCAACATCTCCCCCGATAAGGCCGCCGAGATTATCGGCGAAGACTGGATGAAGGCCGCCTCGGACGCCGCCCGCGGGGTCTACCTGCTGGCGCGCGAGATCGCCGCCTCGAAGGGCATCATCCTGTGCGATACCAAGTTCGAGTTCGGCACGCTGAACGGCGAGTTGGTTCTGGCGGATGAGATCCTCACGCCCGACTCCTCGCGCTTCTGGCCCGCCGACCAGTACGCCCCCGGCGGCTCGCAGCCCAGCTACGACAAGCAGTTCGTGCGCGACTGGCTCGAAGCCAGCGGTTGGGACAAGAACTCGCCGCCACCACCGCTGCCCGGCGACATCGTCGAGAAGACCCGCGACAAGTACGTCGAGGCCTACCGGCAACTCGTGGGCGAGGGGGACTTCTAAGACATGCCCCTGTGCCGTTCGGAATCTTGCGCCGACTGTTTACACGGAGGCCAGTGTTCGCCGCGTTCCGATGCCATGCGGATGCCCGGCGACAGTCTCCATGAGGAATGTGGTGTGTGCGGCGTCTTCAACCATGAAGACGCCGCCACACTGACCTACCTGGGGCTCTATGCACTGCAGCATCGCGGCCAGGAAGGCGCCGGCATTGTCTCGTTCGAGGACGGCCAACTCACCGCCCACCGCGGCGTCGGCCTCGTCTCCGACGTGTTCAAGCGCCACCGCCTCGCCCCGCTCGAAGGCAACAACGCCATCGGCCATGTCCGCTACTCCACCTTCGGCACCAGCACGCTCAAGAATGTGCAGCCCCTGGTGGTCGACTACGCCGGCGGCTCGATGGCCCTGGGGCACAACGGCAACCTCGTCAACGCCGGCGCCCTGCGGCGCGATCTCGAGGCGGACGGGCACATCTTCATGTCCACCACCGACACCGAGGTGATCCTTCATCTCGTCGCGCGCTCGAAGAAGAAACGGTTCGTCGACCGCCTCATCGGCGCGCTCAAAGAAGTCGTCGGCGCCTATTGCTTGATCGCGACAGACGGCCGGTGCCTCGTCGCCGCGCGCGATCCCCAGGGGTTCCGCCCCCTCTGGCTCGGCAAGCTGGACGACGGCTACGTGGTCGCCAGCGAGACCTGTGCCCTCGACATCGTCGGCGCGGATTGGGTGCGAGAGATCGAACCCGGTGAGATCCTCGTCGCTTCAGGCAGCGGCGTCGAGGCGTTCCACCCCTTCGAGAAGGTACCGCTCCGCAAGTGCATCTTCGAGTTCGTCTACCTCGCGCGTCCCGACAGTTTCATCTTCGGCCAGTCTGTGGACGAGGTCCGCAAGCGGCTCGGACGCAACCTCGCCAAGGTCGCGCCGGTGGATGCCGACATCGTCATGGCCGTGCCCGATTCTTCAAACCCCGCGGCATTGGGCTACGCCCACGAGTCCGGCCTCCCCTTCGACATGGGTTTCATCCGCAATCACTACGTCGGCCGCACTTTCATCGAACCCGAACAGCAGATCCGCGACTTCGGCGTAAAAATCAAGCTCAATCCCGCCCGAAACGTCATTGAAGGCAAGCGGATCGTCCTGATCGACGACAGTATCGTACGAGGCACGACGTGCAAGAAGATCACGAAGACCCTCTACCGAATGGGCGCTAAGGAAATCCACTTCCGCGTCAGCGCTCCCGCGATTATCAACTCGTGCCACTACGGCATCGACACACGCGATCCCAGCCGTCTTATCGCCGCCAACAACTCCGTTGAGGAGATCCGCCAGTTCCTGGGCGTCGACTCACTGATCTACCAGGACATCGCGGGGCTCGTCGACGCCACCGTCTCCCCGGAAGACGAGTTCTGTCTGGCCTGCTTCAACAACGCCTACCCCACCCCCACCCCCGCCGCCTATTCCTGCGACGGGAACACGGTCCGATACAAAGACACCAGCACCGACCACCTCCACTACAGCAAGGGGTAGGCTTTTCTACTTCGGGCGGCAGGGCATCTTGCCCTTCTTCGGGCGGTTGTCTCCGCACAGGACCTCTGCTAATATGGTGCCCTTGAACAACCGCGGGAGACCGCCATGCTCAAAGAGGTCTATCAGAACCCGTGGGTGCAAACCATCGGTCTGTTGGTAGGGCTGGCGCTCCTCGCGGCGCTCGTGTGGCTGCTGAGCCCTGTCTTGGTCCCCCTGCTTTTCGCCTTTCTGGTGGCCTATGTGCTTGACCCGGTCGTCGACTTCTTCGAGGCCCACGGCATGCGCCGCAGCATTGCGATCGCGGGTATTGTGTTCGTCCTGCTCCTGGCGCTTCTGCTGATTCCGGCGTTTCTCATCCCCAACATGATCACTGAAGCCGACAGACTCATTACCATCGCGGCCGCGGCCACCGACGCCGAATCCATGTCAGACTGGCTCCAGCGGGCCGTGGACCAAGTGCCGCTCGAAGAACTGCTACGCGAGATAGACTGGATCGAAGAGGGTGAAACCAACGTCAACCCGCTTGCGCTGATTGTCCTGCGTGCCACGCAGTACATGCGCGACAACGCAACGCAGTTCATGGAGCGATTCGCTGGCGCGGGTAGCGCCGCGGCACACGTATTCGCCTCCATCGGCCGCGGCACCTACGGGGTCTTCCTGTTCCTGGGCAGTATTGTCCTATTCGGCTTCGTGACCGTTTATATGCTCAATGACTTCGACCGGATCATCGCCAGCGCGAAGGATTTTACACCGCCTAAATATCGCTCCTGGGTGTTTGGGATCGTCGCTCAAATCGACCGCAATATCCACGGCTGGTTGCGTGGGCAGTTGTTCGTCTGCCTGTGCCTGGGCGCAATGTACGCAATCGGCTTCTCCCTCTCGGGAACCCCTTTCGCTATCCCGATTGCCATCTTCGGCGGACTCGCCAGCCTGGTTCCCTACGTGGGCCCCGTGCTGACTATTGTTCCGGCGGCGGTCATCACACTGGTCGAGTATGGCGGATTCGACGGGCATGTGATCGGCGTGTTGGCCACCATAGCGGCGGCGCAAGCGCTGGAAGGCAACGTACTGACCCCGCGTATCGTGGGCCGCCAAGTCGGCCTGCACCCGGTGTGGGTGATCCTGGCGGTGCTCGTGTTCGCGAACGCGCTGGGTTTCCTCGGCCTGCTGCTGGCCGTGCCGATCGCAGCCACCCTCAAGGTCTTCGTCGTCGAGGCGACGACGTACTACAGGCGCTCCCCGCTTTTCGAGACCGAGGGCCCCGAAGACGACTCGCCCGATGACGACTGAGCCAGAGCCTTCCGCCGCGCCTTGAGCCAGACCAGACTCTCGTCGACGACCCCAAACAACACGTAGGCCAGCGCCAGCGGAAGCAGGACGATCACGGGATGATGCGTGATGGCATAGTGGAAGACCGCGATCACCACGACGAACATCGCCAGCATCCGGAACCCATGCGCCGGCGCCTGCACGAACACCTTCTTCATCTTGTCTTTGGGATAGTGCACGTTACTCACCATCAGCGCGGCCAACGCGATGGTGAGTGGCCCCAACACATAATAGGCCACGTTGAGTTCGAAGTACTCCATGAAGAGCACAAACGACGCCACCGTGCCGCCCGCGGCCGGCACCGGCAACCCGGTAAACGAGTCACGCCTATCGCTCTGGTAGACGTTGAAGCGCGCCAGCCGCAACGCCGCGCAGATCACGAAACAGATGGCCACCACGGAGCCCGCCCGGCCTACCGCCGAACCCATCTGTTGCTCCTCGTACAGGTACGCGTGGTAGATCAGCACCGCCGGCGCCACGCCGAACGACACGAGATCGCACAGGCTGTCCAGTTCCTTGCCGAATTCGGAGATGCTATGGGTCATCCGTGCGACGGTGCCGTCGAGCATGTCGCAGATGATCGCACCCAGTATGAAGTAGGCAGCGGCCTCGTAGTTCTGCTGAATACTGGCAAAAATGCTCGACAGTCCCAGGTAGAGGCTGATCGTCGTCAGCAGACTCGCCAGAACGTTGATAGGCCGCCGTCGGTTAGTACTCTTTTTGGTCTTTCTCTTACGAAGCGTCTTCATGGAAATCGTGCCACCTTACTCGTACCCGCGTAAACCTTCTCTTTCATCTTAACACACACCTCGGCGCTTCGCGGCAAATACAACTCCGTGCGGCTGCCCAGCTTGATCATGCCGAACTTCTCCCCCTTACCCAACACCGCCCCCTCGGCCACCGGACACACGATCCGCCGCGCCAGCGCCCCCGAAATCTGGCGTACGGTCATCGGGCCCCACGCCGTAGTCATCCAGACCGCGTTGGACTCGTTGTAGGCGCTCGACTCGGGCTTCATGGCGTTCTCGAAGCGGCCCGGCTGGTACTTCACCGTTTCCACGGTACCCTCGAACGGTGCGCGATTGATGTGCACGGAGAACACCGACAGAAAAATCGACACGCGCGTGCAAGGGCCGTCATAGTATGGTGAGCCGTCCAAGTCTTCGATGCCCACAATCGTGCCGTCCGCGGGCGAGACCACTTCGTTCGCTTCAGCCGTCACGGTCCGCGGCGGATCGCGGAAAAAGAACAGCGAGAACAGTCCGTAAAAGCCAAAGAAAACCGCCCCCACCCAGAACGCACTCACGCCGCGATGAGCGAAGTATCCGCACGCGCAAGCTATGAGCAACGCAGGCAGGTAATGGATCATCCCTTCACGCCAGGCACTGAATGGCGCTATCACATCAAGTTCCTTTCCTTCAAACTCACGTGCCGCTCGTCGCCGAAGACCACATGGTCCAGCAACGACACCCCCATCAACTGCGCCGCGTCACGCAGACGCTTGGTCAGCGCGATATCGTCCCGGCTGGGTTCGGGGTCACCGCTGGGATGATTATGGCAAACAATCACGGACGAAGCCGCATCACGCACCGCCTGACGGAACACATCGCCGGGCATCGCGGCGGTACCGTCCAGCCCGCCCTTGGACACATCCACCACTTTCAACACTTCGTGTTTTGTATTCAGCAAGACGGATTTGAACTCCTCCACCTCGCAGTGTTTGAAGCGCGGCATCAGCAGATCGACGACATCCTGCGCGCTGCGAATCTTCGGACGATCCCGATCGCTGTGCGTCGCGAGGCGAAGCCCCAATTCCAGTGCGGCCTTGATCTCAACCGCTTTCACAAGCCCCATCCCCTTGACCTGCTGAATCTCCTCCAGCGACGCGCGCGCGATCGCCCGCAGGCTACCGAAATG
>JAACEL010000410.1 GCA_011682535.1 Nitrospiraceae bacterium
CCACTTCTCCGGGAAAGGCGACCCGCGCTAGCAGCGGGCCTGTGAATTCGTCTGTTCCTCAGACGTTGTCCAGGACAACAGCGGCCCAAGAACTGCTGTTTTCCTCTCGTGTCCTCTGAGTCCTCTGTGGCTAAATCTCGTCCTTCTCTTGCCACAGAGGACTCAGAGGAAACGGAGAAAAACGAACGGTCAAGATAATGATGAACGACCTCGAATGGCTGTCCGCCGTATTTCACGGGGTCAGCTCTGCTGTCCCGAGAATTGGGTTGTTCTCGAAAAGCTGTTTAGGACAAGAGTGGTGTGTGAAATAAGAGGCGGATATCCCGGAGCCCTGGATAGCACAAGATTGCCGCGTCGCTACGCTCCTCGCAATGACGAGAAAGCGGAACGCCTTGGGGCATCTCGACGGCCCAAACGACTCCATTGTATTGGTTCCCATACAAGAAACCGCTGACAGGCGTAGCAAGAACCGGCATGCATCTATCCGTGACGCTGTCCCGCGCGCAACGTTCTCGTTGACCTCATCTCCCTCGGAGTGCTATACGGTCCTACACAGGCCCCATCGCACAGGGAGGCACACACGAATGCCCAGAGAGATCTCGGGAGAACGCAAACTCGCCTATTACGTCGGCATGGTGATCATGGGGGTCGGCCTACTGCTCTTCTTCTCCGTTTTCGCCTCGTTCGCGTTGAACTTCGGCAACTTCGACCACTTCCCAGGCCAGATGAAGTCATTCGCCATACGCGCATTCGGCGGGATGGCGCTGCTCATGCTCGGTGGAGTCATCCGCGGCATCGGCGCGCGCGGCCTGGCCGGATCGGGGGTGGTGCTGGACCCTCAACGGGCACGCGGCGAACTCGAACCCTACACCCGCATGGCGGGCGGCATGGTAAAGGACGCGCTCGACGAGGCCGACGTCAGCCTGGGCGGACGCTCCGAGCAAGTCATCATGATCAAATGCCGCGAATGCGGCCGCTTGAACGAAGAAAACTCCAAGTTCTGCCAAGAGTGCGGACAAGAACTGTAAGGGCTCGTGCCCAGTGGAAGGCCACGGAGAATCACCGTGTTCGAACTCTAGCCCCCGACCGAGAAGGGCAGAAGCCGCGTATGTGGAAGGCAAACTGGGAAGAAACGAAGCAGCACTTCACGGACTGGTGGCGCCGCGAGGGGTTAGTCGTCGGCATGTGGGGCGCGCCCTGGGAAGACGACGTCCGGCACGAAGAACTGGACGAACCCGCCCCGCCCGCCTCTATTGAGGATGCTTACGCAAACCCCGAAATGCGCGCCATTCGCAACCACCACGCGCTCGCCCACCAGCAGTTCCCTGCCGACGCTATCCCGGTTTCCAACACCGACATCGGCCCCGGGTCTCTCGCCCTGCTCTGCGGCAGCACGCCGGGTTTCGCCAACGACACCGTGTGGTTCAACCCCTGCATCGCCGATGTGGAAGACCCGGAAACCCTCCCACCGCTTCGATTCGACGCGGCCAACCGTTGGTGGCAAGTCACCGAGGCCACGTTGCGTCACTGCGCACGCCTCGGTCGCGGCAAGTACCTGGTCGGCTGTCCGGACTACGTGGAGAACTTTGACGTGCTGGCCTCGCTGCGCGACGCTCAAACGCTCTTGCTCGACCTAATCGGTCGTCCCGATTGGGTGCGGCAGAAGATCCGAGAGATCAACGAAGTGTGGTTCGAGGCCTACCAGCGCACCTACGACATCATCAAGCAGGAGGACGGCGGCGCCGCCTTCGGCGCATTCCGCATATGGGGCCCCGGCAAAACGGCCAAGCTGCAATGCGACGCCTCGGCCATGATCTCCCCGGAGATGTTCGACCAATTCGTGGTGCCCGCCCTCGCCGAACAATGCGAATGGCTCGACTACTCGATGTACCACCTCGACGGAACCCAGGCCATGTGCCATCTCGATGCATTGCTCGGAATCGAAGCCCTCGATGCAATCGAATGGACGCCGCAAGCAGGCATCGAAGGCGGCGGACACCCCCGGTGGTATCCACTGTACACACGAATACTCGACGCAGGAAAGTCGCTCCAGGTGATCGGGCTCGCCCTGGAAGAGGTCGCCTCCTATCGTTCACAGGCCCGCCACCTCAATGTTGCGCTACTGACTGCCACCGATGCCGATCAGCAGTCCGTCGCGGAAAGACGCCAAGGCCTGGCCGACTCGCTCAGAAGAGCCAACCTGCCGGAACGCGAAAAAGACGAACGCATTGCGCTGTGGATCCCAAAGTGGAACATCGAGACGTGGCTTCTGCACTTGACAGGACACCGTGTTACCGAGGACAAGAACTACAAGCAACAGGCCGGACACCCCGACTACAACGTAGCTGCGGCAAGATTCGTCTCCCTATTCCACGGGAGCGGCGAAGGCCCTTCCCCCCTACCCGCATTGGAGGCCGCATTCGTAGAAACGCAGCGAATCAGGAAACGTCCGCGCTGAATCTCCTATCTGGCGAGTCCACCATCACCTCCAACGGTTGCAGGTCCACGGAACGCCCGTAGATGGCGCCCTTGACGGGTTCGGTTCCCAGATTCACACCCACCGCGGTGCGCCCGATTAGGAGACCCAACAACGGGCCCTTTTCCTGGAGAAACTTGAACCGCCGCCGCGAGGTGGCCGTGTGGCGTTCGTCCGGCACGAGTATCACGACACAGCGCCCGATCTCGTCTCCGGCCTCGAAAGAGCCAACGTTCACCGCGTAATTGGCGATCAGTTCCTCCTCCAGACGCGCGCGCTCGTAACGGTTGTTGTCGCGATAGGCCATCGAGCGTGCCGATCCGATCACCCCCATCCGCCCGTCGATGTTCGCCCAATACGAGCGGAACTTGAGCAGACGCGCGGGGTCGCCGCTGGCCCCGCGAATGACGTCGCGTCCTTCCGCGTGGTTCAGCACGCGCCGGTTGATCGAAATGGGCACGGCATCCTCATTCAAGACCGGCACCGTTCCCGTGGCAATCTCGTTGACCTGGACGGCCTCGCGGGCAATCAGGCGCTCGAACCACACCACCAGCGGGCCTGGGAAGGTGATCATCGCCACGCTCTGTTCCACCTTGCCCTCGCAACGCGCAATGCGGGCCGCAGCACGGAAGCCGCCCGGCGTCACGTCGACTCGGTGCGCCTCGACCACAGGCGTCGTGTCCTCGAGCCCTTCGCACGAGATCCGGCCGACCAGCCCGCGCTCTGAGGGGGAAGTAAACCATGTGTTGTCGCGAGCCCTCTGCCCCGGAAACACCAGTCCCATGGCCCCGTTCTTCCACGCGAACGACGCAAAGCGGCCGGGCGTGCGGTGCGTCACGAATCCCCCCGCATCATAGCGGTGAACACCCGCTTGGCGGGCCTCGAACACGTCGAACGACACCGGTTCGGGGCCATCGCCGTACAAACGGTGCAGCAGGTACAGCTCCGCGTAGCGGCACGCGAGTTCTTCCTCGGCATTGGCGTAGTTGAACTCGCGGGGATCCCACGCACGCCCGTCATCGAAACGTCCGTGCATGCGCTCCAGGAAGTCCAACGCGCCCCGTTCCAGGAACGCCGCCTCGGGATCGGCGGCCAGCACGTTCATCATCCCCGAGAACATCAGCGGCACGTCGTGGCGGTGGGGCCACCAGTCCTGGCCGTTCACGTAGAAACAGGAGCCATTGGCGGAAAACAAACGCTTGGCAACTGCGAAAACCTCGGGAATGTTGTACGAACAACTCTGGGGCACCGGTTCCCCGGCCGCCAGATAGATCATCGCGTTTCGAAGCACCAGCGCCCCGCACGACAGATAATCTGGGTGCACGCGCCCGTGATTCTCGATCGTGAAATCCTCGTGCAAGGTGGCGCAGACGATACGCTCCCGCGCGGGGCGTCCGTCGACCACCGTTTCATCTCCTTGGTCGGACTCGCGCACGAACGAGTTGATCATGTAGACTAACGCCCGCTCGTGCCAGACCGCTGCGTTTGGATGCTCGGGCAACATGCACTCCGCCAGCACGAGGATCTCCGAGTTCCACGCATTCTCCTCGGCCTTGGAGTCACCGGCGATTCCCGATTCAGGCGAAGCCAGAGCGATTCGGTTGGCCTCGTCAATCACCATGCGGAGCACGCTCGCCCGGGCCTCCTCCCCCAGCATGTCCCACGACACCCAAGCGGCATGCCCGGCAATCGCCGCCCAGAACGCCGATTGCCACTGACCGCCCCATGACGCGCCATCCCCCGTGGGCAGCCCATTGCTCCGGTGCGTGAACGCCAGATAACGCAATACTCCCGCCAGGTCGGCGGCCACCTGCGCCCGCGAGACCCCAGCCGCTTCCTCGTCAAACGCCCCTTGCAGCAGCGCCGCATAGGCCAGCGCAACGGCCGCGTTCTGGCACACCGCAAGTTCCTCATGCCCGTCGGCCTTGTGGAACCGGCAGCCCGGGGCCCCCGTCCAATCTTCGAACCGCGGTCCGAACAGCCGCACGTACTTCAGCAACCGGGCGTAATACACCTTCGACAGCGCCGTCTCGTCCCCCAAGGCTTGATGCGGCCGGATCTGAAGCACCTGCGCAGGCAAAGAGGCGTCAGGAAGCTTCCCGGGTGAAGACGGCCCCGTTTCCTCGGGGACGGAGGACGGGGGTTGGCTTGAAGACTGCGTCGCGCTCCCGGGAGAAGCGGTATCGTTCGGGGCGGACTCCGCCAGGCC
>JAACEL010000081.1 GCA_011682535.1 Nitrospiraceae bacterium
AATGTGTCATTTCGAGCGAAGGGAGAAATCTCTTGCCACGGAAAATACCGGTACTTCGTCTACATACTGACCCCGTGGAAAGACTTGGCGAGGGCTGGGGCGAGATCTCTCCCTGCGCTCGAGATGACAAGGGGGCGGTCGAGATGACAAGGGGGCGGTCGAGATGACAAGAGGGCGGTCGAGATGACAAGAGGGCGGTCGAGATGACAAGGGGGCGGTCGAGATGATAAGGGGATTAAATCTCTTGGGGTTCAATTCCCCGCCGCTTGCGGCGTAGAATGCGTGCGTGAGTGAATCTGAATACCCCGTCCGCTTGCGGCGGGGTAGTTTATTCGACAGGCCCTGCTGCGGGAATCCTTGGAGGAATGTCATGCCGGTTCTTGATTTCGATTTGCTGAGTCGTTTTGTGGACGTGCCGAGCGCCGCACGGCGCATGCTCGAGCGTAGTGAGAAGGAGATCCAGTGCAGTCTTTCTTTGCGGGTAGATCACGACCGCGTGATCGATGCTACCTGCTACGTGGTGTACCACAGTCTTGCGCGCGGCCCGGCCAAGGGCGGTATCCGTATGACGCCCACGGTGACGATGGAACACACGCGCGATCTGGCCGAGCGGATGACTTTTAAGGCCTCGCTCGTACGCATTCCGTTTGGCGGCGGCAAATCGGCCATCTGCGTGGACGGCAGCGCATTGACGCGCTTCGAGAAGACGGCTTTCTTGCGCGAGTATTGCCACATACTGCAGTTCGAGTTGCAGCATGGCGCCTATATCCCCGCGCCGGACATGGGAACGGACGCCACCGACATGGCCGTGATCTTCGGGCGCTTCGATCGACCGGATGTCGTGACGGGGAAGCCGCCGCGCATTGGTGGGCTTCCGGGGCGAAATGAAGCCACGGGCCGGGGCGTTGCACGGGTATGCGAACTGGTTGCGGCGCGTCTCGATGGCGTCGGTATGGGTTCCGCTCCGTTGGCGGGGAAGCGTGTGGCGGTGCAGGGCTTCGGCAACGTGGGACGTTGGACGGCGCGTTTCTGCGCGGAGCGCGGCGCGAAGGTGGTCGCCATCACAGACATACATGGTGGCTGTTACGCGGAGGACGGTCTCGATCTCGATGCCCTTTGGCCGTTGAGTGGGGTGACATTGGGCACGAATCGAAACGGCTATGGACTTGTGAGCAATGAGGATCTCTTTGCATTGGACGTGGATTTGCTGGTCCCGGCGGCTTGCGAAGACCAGATCACTGGCGAGGTGGCCGAGAAGGTCCGGGCGCGCGCCGTCGTTGAAGGCGCCAATGGTCCCGTCACTCCAGGCGGCGATCGTGTCCTGCATGCACGCGGCATCACGGTGGCCCCCGACATCCTGGCCAATGCGGGCGGCGTCATCGCTTCGTATGTGGAATGGCGCAACGCGAAATCGGGCAGTATCACGGACAAGCAAGACACCTACGACACTATCGAGCAGACGCTGGATCGTGCCTTTGACGATGTGGACGGCTTCGCGCGAGAGCAGCAGACGGATCACCGGACTGCCGCCCACGCGATCGCCTTACGCGAGGTGGTTGAGTCGATGCGTGACCGGTGCTGGATCTGACTGGAGCCAATCGAGGGCAAACTGCATGCTGTGTGTCGGGAATCGAGAATCAGGGGGGCTCCGGCGGGCTCTTGTGTCGGGTATGTTGCTGTGTTTCACCGGGTGCATTCTCTCACGTGGCCAATCTCTCGCTCATGAGAAAGATGTACTGGTAGATCTTGAGACTCTTGATCGTACGCAGATGGGGGAATTCTGGCTTGGGGAAGTGGAACGTTTCCGTCAGGACAACCCGAACCATGAGCCGGGTGGCGCGGTCATGGTGGGCGATTCGATCACCGCGGCCTTTCCGGCCACGGCGTTCTTTCCCGGCGTGCATATCGTTAATCGCGGGATCAGCGGTGACCGGTTGATAGGCGTTATCGCCCGGCGGTCGGAGTCCATCTTCGATCTGCGTCCCCGTAAGGTCTTTCTGCTTGTCGGTGTCAACGACGTGGCATTGTTTCCCGACATGCCCATCACCGAATTCGAGCGCCAGTATCGGTTCTTGTTTGACCAGATTCGGACGAACTGTCCCGAGGTGGAGGTCTTTGTTCAGACCATCATGCCGATCCGGGGGCAGTATGCGCCAGCCAACGCACGCGTGCTGCAAGTCAACGCGTTGCTGCGGCGCCTGGCGGGTGCCTACAGCTTCCATTGCATCGATCTGCACGGGCATTTCACCAATGCTCAGGGAGAGATGCGGGAGGCCTATTCGGATGACGGCGTTCATCCGAACATGACGGGTGCCGCCGTTTGGGCAGAACTCCTGCGTCCATATCTCTGTCATTAGGGGGTGGTGTTCCCAACGTGCGACTGTGGCGATTGAGCGATTTGTTGGTCGCCCGAGTTGAAACCTCCCATCTTGCATGTTATCGTTACAGCTACGACGTCAGGGCGTTCAACAGCAGGACAGGGAGAAACCGACAAGAATGTCGAGAAAGCCAACAGAACCCAAGTATCTGAGGATCAAGAACGCGATTCTTCAGGACGTCCGCAATGCTCACCTGATGCCAGGCCAGAAGGTCGATTCCATTTCGGAGATCGTCGAACGGTTCAAAGTCAGCAAGGTGACCGCTGTTCACGCGCTGGCGGCGCTGGAGGCTGAGGGGATTGTGCGGCGTGAGCACGGCCGCGGCACCTTCGTCACCGAACAGAGTGACGAGGCGATTCGGGCGCTGGACCGCCGCAGCGTGGCGGTCATTGTTCCGGACATGTCGAACCCCTTCAACGTGGAAATCGTGAGGAGCATCGAGAAAGGGCTTCGCAGCCAAGGCGTGATCGCGGAGCTTTCCTGCACCGATGGACGCAATGAGGTGGTCCGGGAGATGCTCGAGCGCGTCAAGCTCGAAAAGAAAGCGGCCGGCGTCGTTCTGGTCTCCTACGCCACGCGCGCGCAGTTTGATGGGACATGCCTGCCCGATCTGCCCATCGTCACTATCGATTATTGCCCGCCGTCCCTCGCCGACCGTTCCATCTTTATCTCGTGTGACAACTTCAAGGGCGGACATGACGTGGCCAGCCATCTGATCGCGTTGGGCCACAAGCGGATCGGCTGTTTTCGGTGGGGCGAGGTGACACCGGCACGCATCGAGGGTTTTCGCAAGGGCTTGGCCGATCACGGCATGACCCTTGAGGACAACCGCATCTTTCTCTGCGAAGACCACATGAAGGTGGGTGACGGGGTGCTTGCGTTCATCGAGCGCGAGAAGTTGACGGCTGTGTTCGCCACCAACGACATGCTCGCCATGCAGGTGATGGGCTATCTACGTGCCAACGGCTACCGGATACCTGAGGACATCTCGCTGGTGGGTTACGATAATGTGATGGCTTCACAGTACCTCGATGTGCCGCTTACGACCATCGAGCAATACGAGGAGCAGATCGGACAGCGTGCCGCTGACAACCTTCTGGCGGCCATGGCGGCGCCAAGTCAGTTCCGGGTACCGCGTGAGATCCTCATTATTCCCACCCTCGTTGTACGCGATTCCACGGCCCCGCCGAAGTTCTGACGCCCGCCTCGCGTGGGGACTCCTCCAAGGTAAGATTCTACTTGAAATCGGAGTGTGAATCGGCTACTGTACCTATAGAGACAACAGAGTCGATAGTCATTCGTCCGCCGGTGCCCGGCCAACTGTCGATCCATGACCGTGACTTATCATCGCAGGGAGTTACTTATGTCTCGGAACTGGAGTATTCACATTGTCCCCGCCTCGCATCTTGATTATGGATGGGCTGCAAGTCCCGGTGAATGCTTTGCTTACGTGTCAGAGATCATCCGGACGGCCATCGATGATCTGGAGGAGTCGGCGCCGGAGTACCGTTTCACGATCGAGTATGCGCTGTTCATGCAGCACTTCCTGGAGGTGTACCCCGAATACCTCCCGCAGGTGAAGCGTTTGGTGGCGGATGGGCGGCTTGAAATTTGCCCGACGATGACAGGGCTGATAGAGCACTGGTTGGACGGCGAGTCGCTCATCCATCAGCTTGTGCGGGGCAAGCGGTGGCTACGCGAGCATCTCGACTACGACGCGATGACGGCGCAGCACACGGACCTGCCGGGGCACATCCGTCAGATTCCACAAATGCTGAAGCTGGCAGAGATCGACAATCTGGCGTACTCGCGCTATCACCCTCCCATGCCGCTGCATCGGTGGCGGGGGCCGGACGGCACCGAGGTGATGGCGTGCTGCCATATGCAGGAACCCTACGACGCCATCTACCACAACAACTGGGAAGGCTACGGGCTGGGGTGGGCGCTCTTCGTCAACAACACCGACATGGAGCATGTGTACAAGGATCTGCCGCCCATTCTCGAACAGCGCGACCGGTGCTGGCCCAAAGATGTTGACGCGTTGCTGATGGGGTGTGAGTCCGATCTTCAGCCGGGCGACCCGACGATGCTGGAGCGGCTGTCGCAGTGGAACGAGCGCTTCCCGGACGCGCCCATTCGCCCGAGCACGATCAGCGAGTTCTTCCGCGCAGTCGATCCGGCCAAGCTGCCCGTCTACGAAGGGGAAGCGCCCTATTCCTTCTTCGCGATCACTGCGATCGATCCCGACACGGCTCTTGAGATGCGGCAGGGCGACAACCTCGTGACGGCCGCAGAGAAGTGGTCGTCGTTCGCGCAGTGGTCGGGGTTGGGGCGTGTACAGCGTGGCCGGCTCGAGCGTGCGCGCGACGCCTTCTTCCTGCCGCACGACCACAACATCAATGGCCGTCGCGGTGAAGTGAACGACCAGGAACGGCACAAGGACGCGTGGACGGCGCGCCTGGAGGGCGAATCCATTGCCCAGGAGAACGCCATGAAGTTCACCGTTCACGTGGACTTCAAGCAACTGGAGGCGGGCGCATGTCCCATCACGGTGTTCAACCCGCTATCGTGGATGCGTACCGATGTCGTGGAAACCTACATCGAAGCGCCTCTCAGCAAGATAGCCGGCCTCCACATGACCGACGTCGACGGCAAGCCGGTGCCCACCCAAATCGTGTGCACAGAAGACCGGTTTGGCTGTTCGCGTGTGGAATTCGTATTCGTGGCCGAGGACGTTCCTCCTCACGGTTACACCACGTTCTACGTACGTCCCTCGCAGGAAGCCGAGAAGGTTGCCACCACGCTCCGCGTGTCCCCGGCCCGTCTTGAGAACACCGTCTTCAAGATTCGGCTGCGCAAGCACCGGATCACCGGCCTCACGTGGCGCGGACAAGAGCTTGCGCGCAAAGGGCGTCGGCGTTTCAATGAGATCTACATGCTTCATGCGCCGCTCTGCAACGTCGAAGCCGGGCCTTGGCAAGTGGACGAGACCTACACCGGCAAGGAATGGGATGCGAAAATGCTGCGCACGGAAGTGCTGGAAGCCGGGCCGGTGCGTGCGCGAATTCGCTTGAGTGGCCGTATCCAAGGCAGCCGCATCGAGCAAGAGGTCTCGCTGTATGAACGCCTCGATCGGGCGGACTTCCACCAACGCGTGCACTACAAGCCCAAGCTGCATACGCAGACCAGGGTGGTCTATCCGTTCCGGATCGGGGACGGTGTGGCGACGTACGAGTCCCCTTACGGCACGGTGCGGCTGGGGAAAGACGAAATGCCCTACACTTTCCGCGGCACCGGAGAGCGGTGGGTGCAGAAATGGATGGATATTTCCAACAAGGACTTTGGCGTGACGATGGCCACGCGGCACACGCCCAACCGTATTGACGAGAAGACGATTGAGCCGATCCTGCTACGGACCGCCCTGGACTGCGGTACGGTCTTTCACCATCCCGACCAGGACAAGACCTATGAATTCGACTATGCTCTCTACCCGCATGAGAAGGGCTGGCAACAGTGCGCCGGCTACCGGGCCGGGTGGGCCTTCAACAATCCACTGCAATCGTGTAACTGGACGTCCTGTTTCCCCATCAAGCCCTTGCGGCGCAGCCACAAACTTCCCGAGAGGGACAGTTTCCTCAAGGTGAGCGGCAAGAACGTCGTCGTGACGGCCGTGGCGCCGAGCCACGACGATCCCGAGGCCTTCGTTGTGCGGCTGGTCGAATTCTGCGGACGCTCGTGTGCGGTTACGTTAACCTTCCCCCGTCCTGTGGCCGAAGCCATCGAGACAAACCTGCTGGAGCGTCCCTCGGGGCCAGTGACCCGCAAGGGTAACACCGTCCGGCTCAAGGTGCGGCGCAACGGTATCCACAGTGTGAAAGTCCGGCTGCGCGGCTGAGTGGGACGCGGGTTGGAGAAGCCGATGCGGGAACGGAGAGGCTTTGGGCTCGCCTACCGCGTGGAGAGGAGAATGTACGTGCGACATTTCGAGCTGCTTCTAGCGTGCCTCATGCTTTCGGGTCTTGCGATGGCTGACAACTACTGGGCTTTCACCGCTGCGGGAAAAACGGCGCCCCCAACCATCGACGGGCAACTCGGCAAGGGCGAGTACCCCGCGGACGCGCTGGAGATCAACGCGGCACGCGTGGGCGACACAGCCGTCCACGTCCGCTGCGTCTGGAGCGAGTACGTTGATGACGCAGACTGGTCGGCGCGTGTTCATGCCGCCTGGGACGCCGCTTACCTGTATCTGTTGTTCGAGGTGACCGATGACACAGTCGATTTCCGCGCGGCTTCGGAGACCAACTGGGACGTACCCACGAAGGACTCGTTTCAGTTTGGCCTCGATGTCCTGGGCGCACCCAAAGGCGCCAAGGAAGCGCGGGCGCATTGCAGTTTCCTGTACCTGTCCGGGGGCGACTCGGCCAAGGCGGACCCCGTGTCGTCTCCACAGATCTTCGCACACGGCGACTGGGCCAATCACAGCCGTGTCGCTTCGCAGGTTGAATTGGGCAGTTCCTTGACGGATGCGGGTTACAACGTCGAGGTGGCCGTGCCTTGGAAGGCGCTGGCCGTGGCGGGGCGTTCGTTCGAGCCCACGGCCGGCGAGCGGGTAGGCTTCTATCCCATTTTCTGGGACGGCGACGGCGCCACTCCGCCGGCGCACGAGGGTGTGTTCGTTGCCGACGACGCACCGGAAGGCTGGAACGGTGTGGACGATCCCCCGAACTGGGTTGATCTGACGCTGGCCGCCCCGGTGGGCGGTGGAGCTGTCGGGGATCCCGGGAACCTCTCCACAGCGAAGCCACTCACAGGCGGAGTATTGCTTCCTTACGAGATCTTGAGTCTGGAAGGAGCGAACTGGAAAGGCGACGCGTATACGTGGGGCGGACTGGATGGACGTGCACCGCGCGACAGCGACCAGTCGGCGCTGTCGGTGAACGGCGTAGGCCAATCGCAAGAACTGGCCGTTACGCTCACGCGGGATTTCTCAGGCTACGACGTGCGGTGCACCATCGGTGTGCGCCGCAATATGAACATGGCGGCGAAGGGCACGGTCTACTGGGATGGCAAGGCATTGGCGGAATGCTTTCCCTGGCAGACGGCGGAAGATCTGGATTCCCCTGAAGTCATAACGCTGGCAAAAAGTTGCTTCGATTTCAGTCCGGGCCCGCACACGCTGCGCATCGAGATCGATGCGGTTACCGAAGAGTCGGGGAGGAACTTCCAAGTGGACGCTATCCAACTTGAGGGACTGCCGGTTGCGTATGACGGACGCGTCGTCTCCCTTGAGGATCTCGGCCTGACGGTGGTCGACGATACGCCTATCGTGGGCGAGGCCGTGCGGGTGTTTCAGGGACGGCTGACGGAACTGGGGGGCGGACCCCTGATGCGCGTTGACGACGGGGCAGCCATTGTGGTGGCGGTCGATGGGGCGGGTGTACCGTTGCCGAAGTCCGTTTCGGACGCCCTCGCCGATGCCCGAGCCACGTGGGAACCGTTTCAGCGCGAGGACGGCTTCGTTCTGGCATTGGACACGGCCGATGACCAAACCCGAATCTACGCAGTGGGACTCGGTGCCCGCGGCGTGGTGTACGCGCTTGCCGAACTCGAGTTACGCTTGCGTATCGCCGGACAAGGCCTGGCCCTGGCGTTTCCCGAGTGGGCGCCCGATGCGACGCAGGGCGTTCTCGCGGAGAAGCCCGCCTTCTCAATGCGCGGCGAGTACATCAACATCGGCTATAACTTTCCCGGCATCACGCCACACACCTGGGACGCGGCCCAATGGGAAGCCTATATCGATCAACTTGTCCGAGCGAAACTCAACCGGTTCATGTTCTACATCTGGATCGATACCTATACGATGTATCCTGGATCGAAGCTCTCGCGGAAGCCGCTGAACCGGCAGATACACGAGCGTGTGCGTGAGGCAATTCGCTACGCCCACCGCCGCGGCATCAAGGTCTCCTACCATATATGCCCGACGTTCTTCCCTAAAGACATCTGGGACGCACACCCCGAGTTCCACGCCGAGATTGAGTACGTCGAGCACGGTTTCCCGGCAGTTTGCCCTCGTTCGCCAGGCTGCTGGGAGTTGATGAAAACGATCTGGCGTAGCGAGATGGAATGGTTCTCGGAGGCCGACACGATTCAGATCTGGTTTTACGATCCGGGTGGCTGCTGGTGTGAGAAGCACGGCTGCAAGGAGCACCAGACCGAGAGCATCGTACGCCAGGCCAAGGAGTTTGCCGGGCTTTTCCTGGAATTGAACCCAGCGGCCGACGTGGAATGCAACCTGTGGCCGATGTGGCTGTGGGAAGAGCTGAAGAAGATCAAGTACAAACGCGCCGTCTGTCGGGGGCTGCGCGAGGCCTTTGGTGACGACGCCTCGAAACTGCGCATCGTGGGCGCGCCAGACGCAGACGTAACGCTTCCCTTCGATGGCCGTGCGGAGGGTCTCGACACGGCGGTATTCATCTTTGGCACAAACCCAGAAGCAGGCTATGTCTTCACCGTGCCGACGCTGGCCTTCTGCAAGCACTGGATCAACGACATGTACGCCAAGGGCTTCAACGCAGCCTTCGGCCACAGGCTTGAAGTCTACACACGCTACCCCGGCACGTTCGCCATGGGGCAGTACTTCTGGGATCCCAGCCTGGAACCGGAAACGGTGGCGCACCGCTTTGGGGCGTGGCAGGCGGCGAACACGCAACTCGGCTTGTCCATGGCGGAGCTGTTGCTTCTGCTGGACGAGTTCACAGAGCAGGGCGCCGATGCGGCGCTGGGCGCGCGGATGAAGGCCTTGGCCACCACCGTTTTCCCGGCGCTACCCAAAGCAACACAAGAGACGCTGGCCTACTGGCCCGCGATGTTCGCTGCGCTGGATATTCTGGCCCAGTCGACCGAGGTGCCCGATGGCCCCGCCCTGCAACTGATGGCGGACGCCTTCGGCGCTGCCTTGGCCGATTCGCCCCTGCTGGAGTCCATTCGTTCGCGTGCGCGCGGTGTTTTTGGGAACTACCGGGACATGCTCGGACGTGGCCAGAAAGGTGGTCGGTTTTAGTGCTGGGCGCACGGATGATGCGGTGTGAGGCGGCCTGGCTGTTTGTCCTGCTGGCGATAGGGGCATGCCTGATCAGCGCCAAGACTGCCCACGCCGCCGGCCCCACCGAACTCGTCTTCTGGCATTGCGTTCCCGGCTCGCAGGGCCGCGAGTTTATCAAGATTGTCGAGAGTTTCAACTCGGCTCAGGACGAGTACGCGGTGCGCCTGGTCTACGTGCCCTGGAACAGCAACCAGAAGATCATGAGTTCGCTAGCGGCCGGCATGCCGCCAGACATCATGTACGTTGATCGGCCGTCCGCCACGGGTTGGGTGGCGCGGGGCGCCTACCAGGATCTGACTTCGTACGTCGAGCGCGAGGGCTGGTCGGACGAGCAGTTCTTCACGATCTCTTGGGAGGACTGCCGTTTCGAGGGCCGCCAGTACATGGTTCCGCTGTACAGCGACGTGCGCTGCCTGATCTACAACCGCGCCCTGTTTCGAAAAGCGGGCTTGGACCCCGATCGGCCGCCCAAAACTTGGGACGAACTCCTGGAATACTCAAAGCGGCTGAGCGCCTGGGACGAGGATGGCCACATCGAGACGCTTGGCTTCCAACATTTCGAGAGCAACGCCATTTCGAATCTGATCCTTGTACTTGGCTGGCAACTGGGCGCCGATCTCGCCAACGAAGCCCTCACGCAGATCACCCTCGATGATCCCCGCTATCTTGAAGCTATGGAATACATCTGCAGGTTGCGCGACGTGACCGGTCTCGATCCATCGCTGCGTTTGCTCAGCACCGGTGGCCAGGCGAACGAAGGCATGGATTCCTTCTACCTCGGGCGCGTCGCGATGAAACTCGTTGAGAGTTCCTACTTCGTGCGGCAGCAGGACATGGCTCCCCACCTGGATACGGCCCTGGCGCCGTTCCCTATGCCGACGGATGCGCCGCCGGTCTCGTGGCTGAGCGGCTTCGCTCTGGGGGTGCCCAAGGGGGCGCGCAACATCGAGGGTTCGTGGGCCTTCATCCGGTATATGTGTTCGGTGGAGACTCAGCTTGCCTTGGTGAAGGCACTGGGGCTCCTGCCCGCACGGCGGGAAGCGGCCTATCACCCCGACGTCTACTCCGACGCGAACAAGAAGATCCTGGTGGACCAGATGGACTACTGCAAATGCTATCCCAAGATCGCCGTCAACGTGGAGGCCTACAACGAACTCTGCATGGCCACCGAAAGGGTGCTGCGGGGGCAGATGAAGCCTGCGGCGGCCTTGGCACAGGCGCAGGATACGGTGGGCGACGTGTTTCGGTACTACAAGATGCGTGAGGCGCAGCCTCTACTCGATTGGAAACCTATCGTCCGAGTGGCGGTGTTGGGCGTTGTGGCAGCCGGCGTGCTCTTGCTTGTCCTGGCCTATCGACATGCCCGCACGAGCGTGGCGGCGCGCGCCGGCCTCATCGCCGGCTACGCCTTCTGCTTGCCTTGGCTGCTGGGCGTCATCTTCTTTGGGGCTCTGCCACTGTTTCTGTCCTTCGTCTACAGCTTCTGTGACTACGAGGTCATTCAGGCGCCCCGGTGGGTGGGGCTGGGTAACTACACCAAGATGCTCGGAGACGATCCGCTGTTCTGGAAGTCGATGTGGAATACGGTCTACTACACCTTGCTGGCGGTGCCGACGTGCATGGCCATCGCTTTGGGCCTGGCGCTGTTGCTAAACCTGCCGCTTCGGGGGATGCGCTTGTTCCGCACGGTGTTCTATCTTCCATCGCTGGTCACCGGCGTGGCCGTGGCGGTACTCTGGGCCACGATCCTGGGGCCGGAGTACGGCATCGTGAACCGAACGCTCGAGTGGCTGGGGATCACCGGTCCGTTGTGGTTCAACAGCCCTGCCTGGTCGAAACCCGCCCTCGTCCTGATGAGTTTCTGGGGCGTTGGCGGCAGCATGATCATCTTCCTGGCCGGGCTGCAGGGGATCCCACGCCAACTCTACGAGGCGGCCGAGATCGATGGGGCGGGTCGTTGGGTTCGTTTTGTTCACGTGACGCTGCCGATGCTGAGCCCAACGATCTTCTTCGTGCTCGTCGTCGGTCTCATCGGCTCATTTCAGGTCTTCACGCAGGCTTTCGTGGTGTCCGGCGGGCTGGGGGGACCGCTCGACTCCACGTTGTTCTACGTTTTCTACGTCTATCGCAAGGCTTTCGAGCACTTCCAGATGGGCTACGCCTCGGCGCTGGCCTGGGTGCTTTTCGCCATTGTATTTGCGCTGACTACGGTGCAGTTCTGGTTGGGGAAAAAATGGGTGCACTACGAGCAAAACTAGGGGCGCGCCCGCCTCGGCGGGGTCGTCTGGGTTCCCTTGAAATGGTGACGTGTTACGCGTTACTGGCCGGGGCCAGTTTCGTGTTTCTGGTGCCCCTTGTCTGGACAGTCAGTGTGTCGTTGACCGGCGCCGACCAGATGTTTAGCACCGTGTTCCGGTGGGTTCCCGAGCCGGTCGTCTGGTCGAACTATCAGCGCGCCGTCACACACATTCCTTTTTTCTTGTATCTTCGCAACACGCTTGCGCTCACCGCTGGGAACGTAGCGGGCATCATCGTTTCGAGCACGCTCGTGGCCTACGCCTTCGCGTGCCTCAAGTGGCCGGGCCGAGACGTGCTCTTCATGGTCATGATGGCCACGATGATGATTCCGCCGCAGGTGCTCATGATTCCCGTGTTCGTCATCTTCTGTCGATTGGGGTGGTACGACTCCTTTAAGCCGCTCATTGTGCCCGCCTTCATCGGCGGGAACGCCTTCTTCATCTTCCTCCTGCGCCAGTTCTACAGGACCATTCCCACAGCACTTTTCGAGGCGGCGCGCATTGACGGATGTTCCGTCTTTGGTATCTACTGGCGTATCGTACTGCCGCTGACAAAGCCAGCCCTGGCGACGGTGTCGATCTTCACGCTCAACAACGTGTGGAACGACTTCATGGGCCCCCTCATCTATCTCAACAGCGAAACGAAGAAGACACTTGCGCTGGGCCTGCAATCGTTCAGCGCGACCAGCGGGGCTGAGGCCAATGAACTGATGGCCATATCGACACTGATGATCCTGCCTCTGCTCGTCGTCTTCTTCCTTGGACAGCGTTATTTCATTGAAGGAATTACCCTGACGGGTTTGAAGGGGTAGCGGCGCGGTATACCGTTCTCTGTCCTCGGCGATTATTAGGTTCGTTTGTGGCCCCCATGGCTGTGAGCGTCACGCTGCTGTGCGTGGCCGCGGATTCGCCGCGCCGTCGTGCTGAAAGGAATGGGCCAATTATGAGCAAGTCGCCAATACTTGAGCACGAGACGCTGATCGGGCTCTATATCCATCAACATTGGCCCTACAACTATCCTTACGCGGCTCGGACATGGTCCGTTGACGACTACCGGGGATTCCTCGGGGGCCTCCGCCAGATTGGATACGACATGGCCATGATATGGCCCATGTTGGAAACGATGCCCGAGCCGCTGACTCCCAGTGACGAGGCCTACCTGCGTAAGCTTGCCCAAGCGATCGACATGGCTCACGGGGAACTGGGCATGAAAGTGTGGCTGTGCCTGTGTCCGAACGTAACCGCCGTCAATGAGATCGCATCGCGCATGCCCTTCGAGGAGCGGCACTTTTTCTACTGCGACGCGCGGGCTAATCCTGCGGATTCAGAGGCCATGGCTCGGATGATTCGGTGGCGAGAGAAGCTTCTACGGCCTCTGGCTGCCGTGGACGCGATTGTTACCATCGACAGCGATCCGGGCGGCTGGCCGGGATCGACTAACGCCGAATTCGTGAACCTACTGGCACGGCACCGCGAGATGTACGACCGTCTTCGGCCTGAGATTGAGATCTACTACTGGGCTGAGCATGGTTGGCCGACCTACTGCCGGTTTTACGAGAGCGGATACCTGGATTTCGAGAACACGGAGCGCGCCGCGGAGTTCGGCGAAGCCTTCCGCTTGCTTGACGAGGCCGGCCTGGAGCCGTGGGGCGTGGCGGGGGGACGTCCCTATCAGGATAAGATTGCCTATGCCCGCGAAGTGGACATTGCTGACCGAGTGATCGCCTTCAACTATGGTTCCATCGAGGGGGAGCCGTCTTTCCCGATGACGAACTGGTGGTTTGACGCGGCCTACGAGGCCGGCGCAGATCGGGCTCCACGCGGCTGCATGGGCAACGCGCAGACACACGGTGTCCAGTTGCCCAACATCTTTGCCTTCGCCATGGGCGCCACAGGCAAGCCGAAGGACGAGTCTCTCGTGGTGGACTTTGCCGACCAGTTGATCCCCGGCCTCGGTGCGCTGATCGTGGACGCGTGGAAAAGCATGGGCGGGGATGATCAAGCCCGCATGCGTGAACTCAGCGCGCAATTAGTGAAAGCCGGAGAGAGCGGAGTAGAGGCGGGCCCGCTCAGCGGCCTGTTGTTTGGCAAGCCCAAACGCTTTCTGTCCGACCTCGTGATGATGCTGAACGTACAGGCGAGTTGGCGCGAGGTGCGTGCCGCCTTGGATGGCGAGGGCGACCCCTGGGGGCCGCTTGAGGCGTTCGTCACGGCCGCAGAGCGGTGGCAAGTCTGCCATGGATATCAGAATTCTTGGTGGTGGCCCGATCGCGACGAAATCCTGGCCAAGCTCACCTGCCCCGCTATCAACGCACTGCTGGGGAACGACACGTG
>JAACEL010000082.1 GCA_011682535.1 Nitrospiraceae bacterium
TGTGGCCGCCCCAGCGAAAAATCTCGCTGGGCCCAATCCCACGGGCCAAGCCCTGTCCAAATGCTTACGAGACGATTTGGGTGCGCGTGGCGCGCTCTTTCGCCGAGCACACCCATATGTTATCCTGAGCGCGCAGTTGGGGCCTTTTCCTCTGGCGGACCTGCTTTCCCATGCTGGGTTGTGGCACGACACCATCGAAGAAACGCCGCGAGTGGTGGCGCGGAGCCGGCGCGTCGCTCATCCTGTGCGGCCCGGCCGTTGTCCTCTACGCCGGTTTCATTGTGTTGCCCGCCATCCTCGGCTTCGCGTACAGTCTCACTAACTGGTCCGGGTGGACGCTCACGCCCGATTTCATCGGCCTGGAGAACTTCCGCGAACTGTTCTCCGACCGTCATTTCTTCGACACGATACGCTTCACGCTCTTCGAAACCGTTCTCATTGTGCTCTTCTTCACCTTCGCCACGATGGTGCTCGCCATCATCCTCGACAAGTTGCGCGCGATGAAGGGGCTGATCCGAGGACTCTTCTTCTATCCCTACGTACTCAGCATCCTCGTGTGCGCCCTCCTGTTCCGCTACATGGCCAATTACGACAGCGGCGCCATCAACCTGTTCCTGCGGGCGGTGGGTCTCGACGCCTGGACACAGAACTGGAACGGAAGCGCCCAACTCGTTCCGTACTTCATCTTCGCCCTGGTGGCGTGGAATGGCGCCGGCTTCTTCACGACACTATACCTGGCCAACTTGCAGACAATTCCGACGGAACTCTACGAAGCGGCCCGCATCGACGGCGCTGGGCCGTTGTCGGTGTTCCGCCGCATCCAGTTCCCCATGCTCCTCCCCACCATCACGACCAACTCCGTGCTGGCGTTGATCACCGGGATTAACCTGTTCCCGCAGATCGTCGTGACGACGGGCGGCGGGCCGGGTTGGCGCACCTTCACCATCGGCTACTACATCTACCATCTCGGCGTGCTCAACAACCGGCAAGGCTACGCGGCGGCGGTCTCATTCGTGTCGTTCGTGGCGCTGCTCGGCGTCGCGGCGGTGCAAGTGGCCCTGCTGCGCAGACGGCAGGTGAGCCTATGACGATGCACTCGCGCAGAAGGCGGCGCCTGCCGGTGCTCGAGGTCATCATGTTGGCCGCGGGCATTCTGTTCGTGTCCCCTTGCCTGTTGGCGCTGCTCAACTCCTTCAAGACGCTGCCGGAGATCACTGCGTCGCCCGTCGCGTTGCCCAAGGCCCTCGCCTGGGAGAACTTCGAGTACCTGTTCACCGGCGTGCAACTGGCCCGCCCCATGCTGAACAGTCTGATGATGTGCCTGGCCGTCATCGGCTGCCTGATCGCCACCGCCCCGATGGCGGCCTATTCCATGATGCGCCGCCGCATGGCGGCCGGCCCCGCCCTGCGCCTGTTCTTCCTCGCCGGACTCACCATCCCCTTCCAGATCATCATGGTGCCGCTGATCCAGCTCTTCCGAATGCTGGGCATCGACGGCACCTACTTCGCCCTCCTCGTCCACTACATCTCGTGGGGCCTGCCGCTGTGCATCTTCATCTACAGCAGCTTCATGAGCACGATTCCCAAGGAACTGGAAGAATCGGCCGCCATCGACGGCTGCGGCCCGGTTTCCATCTTCTGGCGTATCATCTTCCCCCTGCTCACCCCCTGCACCATCACCATCCTCATCTTCTGGGGACTGTGGATCTGGAACGACTTCATGCAGGCCTTCATCATCATGGGCACCAGCAAAGGCCAGTTGGTGTTCGTGCAGTTGTGGCGCTTTCTGTCGGACAAGTACGTCAAGAACTGGAACTACATCTTCGCAGGGGTGGTGGTACTGTCCGTCCCCGTTACGGTACTGTATCTCCTCATGCAACGCCGTTTCATCAAGGGACTGACCGCCGGCGCCATCAAATAGCGCCAGGGGCCTGTGCGTGAAAGGAAACGAACCATGGGCAGACCCACCGATGTCCGGGCCAGAGGCGTGTCGCTGTTTTTCCTTCCGGTCGAAACCCGGGTGCCGCTGAAGTTCGGAACGGAAACGCTCACCTACGTCACCTGCGCCCGCGTTCGCCTGCGCATCGAAGGCCCCGCGGGCAATACCGCCGAGGGTTGGGGCGAAACACCGCTCAGCGTGCAATGGGTGTGGCCCAACGCGTTGCCTTACAAGACCCGCCATGAAGCGCTCAAGACCTTCTGCCAGCGGTTAGCCGATGCTTGGTCCTCATTCGACACACCCGGCCACCCCATCGAAATCGGGCACGCCTACCAGGAAAGAGCCCTTCCGAAGCTACTCGACGCGTTCAACGGCGAGCGCGCCGGGGAAGAACCCATGCCTTGGCTGGCCGCGCTGGTGTGTTGCTCGGCCTTCGATATCGCCTTGCACGATGCCTACGGCGTCCTACTCCAACGCCCCACCTACGAGACCTACACCGCCGAATTCATGAATCGCGACCTCGCGGCCTTCCTCACGCCGGACGAACGCACTCACGTGTCGTTCGAGGGCGTCTATCCCGCCGACTGGCTCGTCCAACCACGCCCCGACACCCTCCCCGCGTGGCACTTGGTCGGCGGAAAGGACCTGCTGGACACTTCGGAACTCGACGGCACGGAACCCAACGACGGCTACCCCGTGCTGCTGCCCGACTGGATTGAGCGCGACGGCCTCAACTGTCTCAAGGTCAAACTGCGCGGCAACGACGCGGCGTGGGACTACGCGCGGCTGGTGCGGGTGGGCGAAATCGCCATCGCGCACGGAACGTCTTGGTTGACCACGGATTTCAACTGCACCGTCACTGACCCCGCCTACGTCAACGACATCCTCGACCGGCTCGTCCTGGAACACCCCCGGATCTACGGCATGGTCCTCTACGTCGAGCAGCCGTTCCCCTATGATCTCGAAGAACACCGGATCGATGTGCACTCGGTGTCGGCCCGTAAGCCGCTGTTCATGGACGAGAGCGCCCATGACTGGCACCTGGTCAAGTTGGGCCGCGAACTGGGCTGGACGGGCGTGGCCCTCAAGACCTGCAAAACCCAGACCGGCGCGCTCCTGGCCCTGTGCTGGGCCAAAGCCCACGGCATGACGCTGATGGTGCAGGATCTCACCAACCCCATGCTGGCCCAGATCCCCCACGTGCTCCTCGCCGCCCACGCGGGCACCATCATGGGCGTCGAAACCAACGCCATGCAGTTCTACCCCGAGGCCTCGCTCCCCGAAGCCGCCGTCCACCCGGGACTCTACACCCGCCGCAACGGCTCCATCGACCTCTCCACCATCGAAGGGCCGGGATTCGGGTATAGTCTGCCGCGTATCGAACGCGCGTTGCCCGAGCCGATCTGGGTCTCGGAATAGGCGGTGCGCAAGAGATCCCCCGGCGCTCGGAGAGGTCTTGGACGAAACAGCACCGGCATTGGGACATGAACTGCTTGCGCACTCACGCGCAGGGCGTTAGACTCTCTGGGTTGTGAGCGCGAGGCGCACTCAAGACGCACGGATTCACACCGGAGGATTCCAGCATGCCCGAGAAGCAAAAAGAATCTCGAAACGAAGGCGCCCCCATGAGACGCCGCCAGTTCCTCAAAGGCGTGGCGGCCGCCGCCGCCTTCCCCTACATCATCCCGTCGTCGGCCTTCGGCGCTGCGGGGCACACCGCCCCAAGCAACCGCATCACGCTGGGCTTCGTCGGAATGGGCAAGCGAATGGGCAGCCATGTGGCGACCCTCCTGGGCCGATCCCAATGCCAAGTGCTGGCCCTGTGCGACGTCGAGTCGGTGCGATTGGGCCTTGCCAAGAAACGCGTGGAAGACCACTACGCCCGTCAGAGCGCCTCGGGCTCGTACAAGGGTTGCGACACCTACGGCGACTTCCGTGAGATCGCCGCACGCAGCGACATCGACGCCGTCATCATCTCCACGCCCGACCACTGGCACGCCCTCACGTCCATCGCCATGCTCCAGAGCGGCAAGGACGTCTACTGCGAGAAACCTCTCTCGCTGACCATTGGCGAGGGTAAGGCCATGGTCGAGGCGACGCGACGCTATGGCCGCGTCTTCCAGACCGGTAGCCAACAGCGCTCGTCGCGCAACTTCCGAGTCGCCTGCGAACTCGTCCGCAATGGGCGCATCGGCGACGTGCATACCGTCCACGTCAATGTCGGCGGACCGTCCGTCGAGTGCTACCTGCCCGCCGAACCGGTTCCGGCCGGACTCGACTGGAACTTCTGGCTGGGCCCAGCGCCGTGGCGCCCGTACAACTCGGACATCGCACCGGGGCTCGACTTCAACGGCTGGCCGAACTTCCGCTCGTACCGCGACTACTCGGGCGGCGGCATGACGGACTTCGGCGCCCACCACTTCGATATCGCCCAATGGGGCCTCGGCATGGACGAGACCGGCCCGGTCGAGATCATCCCGCCCGACGGCAAAGATTACAAACGCCTCACCTACAAGTACGCCAACGGCGTCGTCATGACCCACGGCGGCGCTTCAGGGCGCGCCGCCATCGAGTTCGTCGGCCCCAAGGGGCGTGTGCTCGTGAATCGGGGATATCTCGGCACGGACCCCGCCCACCTCCAGTACGAACCCATTGGACCCACGGAGGTTCGCCTCTACGAAAGCCCCGGACAGCAGGACGACTGGCTCAACGCCATCCGAACGCGAAGCAAGCCCATCTGCGATGTGGCCATCGGCTACCGCTCGGCCTCGGTCTGCCATCTGGGCAATATCGCATACTGGATCAACCGGCCCCTCAAGTGGGATCCGGACAACGTGCGCTTCATCGACGACGACGAAGCCAATCGTATGTTAACGCGCCCCATGCGCAGTCCCTGGACCCTCACCTAATCATGTCCCGGCGCGGCCGGCAAACGGTCCCCGGAAAACGCATAAGGAATGGCGATATGCGACGTGTTCAAATCGAAACAGTGGTGATTCTCCTCGTTGTTCTGACGGCTCTATCGATGTTTCCGTCGCACGCCCAGCAACTCTCCGAGCGCAAGGTCGAACGCGTGCGCGCCGCCCTGCCCGACGCCGCCATCGTACAACCCCAATCCCCCCGAAAACTCTTGGTCTATACCGCATGCCGCGGGTATGTACACGCATCCATACCCGTTGGCGCCAAGATGCTCGAACTCATGGGCGAGAAAACCGGTGCCTTCGAAGCTGTGGTGACAGATGACCCCGCGATGTTCGAGCCGGACAACCTCGCCCAGTTCGACGCGGTATGCATGAACAACACCACCGGCCCCGTCTTCATGCCGGAAGGCTACGAGAAGCTGTCCCAGGAAGAACAAGCCGCCGCCAGAGAGCGCGACGCGGCCCTGAAAGCCAGTCTGCTGGCATTCGTGAAAGGCGGCAAGGGCCTAGTGGGAATCCACGCGGCTACGGACTGTCTGTACGAATGGCCCGACTATGGCGAGATGATAGGCGGATACTTCGATGGCCATCCCTGGAGCTCGGGAGACACGGTCGGCGTCCGGTTGGACGATCCCGCGCATCCGCTCAACGCGGGATTCAAGGGTCGCAAGTTCCGAATCAGGGACGAGATATATCAGATTCGCGACCCTTACTCGCGGGACCGGCTCCGGGTATTGCTGACCATCGATCCTCAGAACTCCGACATGACCAAGAACGGTATGAAACGCGAAGACGGCGACTACGCCATTTCGTGGGTACAATCTTACGGCTCCGGCCGCGTGTTCTACTGCTCGCTGGGACACAACGAGAGTGTCTATTGGAACCCGGGCGTGTTGAGCCACTATCTTGCCGGCATCCAGTTCGCCTTGGGCGACCTGCCTGTCGACACCACCCCCAGCGCCCAACTCCCCGCCGAATATTTCAAACAATCACGGCGGGAACTAGCGGGCGCACTGCTGGAAGAGACGGTCGCCGAAATCGCCACCTTCGAGTTCGGGCAAAGCCCCGAATGGCTTGAGACGATGTCGATGCTGGTGGTCGAGTCGCAGGACGACCCGGCCAGGCGAAGCGAGCTTGCCGCCCAACTGACCACGATCCTCGATTCCAAGGCCACGCTGGCCGCCAAGCAATACGTCTGCCGCGAACTGTGGCGCATCGCCTCGAAAGCCGAAGTGCCCGCCCTCGCCGCTCTCCTGGAGGACGATGAGACGGCCGACATGGCCCGTTATGCCCTGGAACGCATGGAGGATCCCGCCGCTGGCGACGCCCTGCGTAAGGCCCTGAAGTCGGCCGAAGGCGCCACACTTGTGGGCATCGTCAATTCACTGGGCGAACGCAAGGACGCGCGCGCGACCAAGACACTCGCGAGACTGACGCGAGACTCCGACGCGGCCGTAGCCGGCGCCGCGGTCCGGGCACTTGGGAAGATTGGCACCAAGAAGGCCGCGGCCGCCTTGAAAAAGGCCAAGTCGGCCGGGCGAGTGGAACTGAGCGCGGCGATCGATGCCGCGCTCCTGTCGTGCGCGGACGCACTGTCTTCCGAATCCATCTATGAGGGCATGCTTGCCACCAGCGAATCGCCCCAAACGAGAGCCGCCGCCCTCAAGGGCTTGGCGCTGCTGCGCGGCGCGCAGGGCGTTGACCTGGTCCTGACGGGGCTCGCGGACGCCGAACCCATCGTGCGGAACGCCGCCGCCGATACCCTTAGAACCATGGATGCCCCGGGCATCGCCGCGGCCCTGACGGCCGCGCTGCCGGGCTTGGATCCCAACGCTCAGGCGCTGCTCCTATCCGCCCTGGCCGATCGCGGCGACGCCGCCGCCTTGCCCGCCGTCACCCGCATGTTGACCGCCGACGACCCCCAGATCCAACTCGCCGCAATGTCGGCGCTCGTCAAGATCGGCGATGGCGCTGCGGTCATCCCCTTGGCCCTGATGGCGGCCGGAGGTGATAAGGAGATGGCCAAATCGGCCCGCAACACGCTCAACCGCCTGCCGGGCGACGACGTCAACACGGCCATCATCGGCGCGCTCGATGGCGCGCTCGATAGCGCGCCGCCCGAATTGCGCGTCACCTTGGTGCGCTGTCTCGCAGGCCGGTTCGCGTTCGACTCCGTCCCCACGCTGCTCAAGACCGTTACCGATCCCGACGCCAACGTGCGCGCCCAGTCGTTCAAAACCCTGCGCGTCCTGGCGACACCCAAGGAACTGCCGGTCCTGGTAGATCTCATGGTGGCGGAAACCGACGAACGGGCCCAGAGCGAAGCGGAATCGGCCGTAGTCACCATTGCCAAGAAGGTCGAAGACGCGTCACAGCGTTCCGCCTGTGCGCTGGCCGCCTTTGCCAACACCCGGGACAACATCCCCGGGCGATGCGCACTGGTGCGCGTCCTGGGTGAACTGGGCGACGATTCGACCCTCGATCCCCTGCGCGCCGACCTGAAGTCAGACAACGCCCAGTTGCGTGAGGCCGCCATCCGCGCACTGTCGGAATGGCCCTCCGCCGCGCCGCTGCCCGATCTCTACGAAGTCGCCAAGAACGGCCCCACCCCCGCGCTGCGCGCTATCGCGCTACGCGCCTACTTCCGCCTGCTGACCCAGCCCAGTGACCGGCCTGGCAGCGAAACGGTGAAAATGTACGAGCGCGGCCTGGGCTTGGCCAAGACCGCCGATGCCAAGCGCATGGCCATCGCTGGACTCGCCAATGTGCCGGACAAGGGCGCGCTGCGCCTCCTCCGGCGCCTGCAAAAAGATCCGGAGTTGAAAGCGGAAGCCGACCAAGCGATCGAGCGAGTCCAGAACCGTGGGCACGCCGTCTCTGCCTCGCACAACAGCCAAGCCGCCAGCCGCGCCATTGATGGCGACCCCGCCACGCGATGGGATACCGGAACCGCGCAGTCGCCAGGCCAATGGTTCATGGTCGACCTCGGATGGGAATCGGAGGTTCGCGGCGTCTTCCTCGACACCACCGGCTCCGCGGGCGACTACCCGCGCGGCTATGCCATCTATGTCTCCAACAGCACGGAGGACTGGGGCGAACCCGTGGCACAGGGCGAACCCGATGGCCCCGTCAACAAGATCGCCTGCGCCCGCAAGCGCGGGCGCTACGTGCGAATCGTACAGACAGAGGCCAAGACAAGCCTCTGGTGGTCGATTCACGAGATGAGAATCGACAGCAACCTCTAGATGCGTCTGACATAACACTGCACTGACACGCACCGCGCGGGGTCGGCGCGGCGCGTGTCGATCCGCCCCCTCCTGACCTTCTGTTCACGAAACCGAGCCCCTCTCCGCCCACTGCACACCTTTGTACCCGCGTTGACCGTTTTCGCTTTATTGTTAACTGTTTTTATTTCTACCGTTAGGCACTTGACATTCTGACTTCAAACGATCTACTCTCCCGTCGTGTTCTGAAGTTAATCTGCAACGATCGGCTAACACCATGCCGATTGACAAAAGGAGACGTCTAGCGATGAAGAAGATCAATCGTGTTGCCGTCCTCGGTTCGGGGACGATGGGAAACGGCATCGCCGCCCACCTCGCAAACTGCGGCATTTCGAGTCTGGTACTGAAAGTCACCCCTGCCAAATCCGGCGACACCCCCGACAAACGCAAGGCCGCCTTGCGTAAAACCAAGCCCTCCCTCATCTACCAAGATTCCGCCTTGGACCTGATTGAATTCGGGAACCTGGAGGAGGACGCCCACCGTCTGGCGGAGTGCGACTGGATCTGCGAAACCGTCACGGAAGATTTGGAGATCAAGAAGGAGTTGTTCGCCAAGCTGGCCCCGCACCGCAAGAAAGGCTCGATCCTCAGCACGAACACCAGTGGCATCTCCGTGGGTTCGATCACCGAGCATATGGACGAGGACATGCGCAAGAATTTCCTGGGCACCCATTTCTTCAATCCACCCCGCTACCTCAAGCTGATGGAGTTGGTGCCCGGACCAGAAACGCAGGCGGCCGTCATGGAAACGATGGTCAACTTCTGCGAAAACGTCCTCGGCAAAGGCGTCGTTCACGCCAAGGACACGCCCAACTTCATCGCCAATCGCACCCTCGTCTTCATGGTGCAATACATCCTCCACGAACTGGAGACGACCGATCTGTCGTTCGAAGAGATTGACGCCCTCACCGGGCCCGTCGTCGGACACTCGGCCCTCGCCACGTTCCGCACAGTCGACCTCGTCGGCGTCGATGTGTTCGCCAAGGTGGTCGCCAATGTCTACGACCGCTGCCCCGAACTCGCCGACCGCGACATGTTCGTCATGCCCTACTGGGTTCAGGCGATGCTCGATCACGGCTGGCTGGGCACCAAGTCCGGCTCCGGGTTCTACAAGAAGACCAAAAAGAAAGACGAGAAGGGCAAGAGCATCGTCCTCTCGCTCAAGAGGAAGACGCTGGAATACGGACCGCGCGTCAAACCCGGCTTCGCCTGTCTGGCGGCGGCCAAGAAGGTGGATAGCCTCGAAGAAAAGGTCCGCCTTATGTACAAGAGCGAAGACGAGGGTTCCCGCTTCCTGTGGCGTGTGTTTGCCCATTCCGTGTCACATGTCGGCGCCCAGATCCCCGAGATCGCCAACGACATCGTAAGCATCGACAACGCCGTGAAGTGGGGCTTCGCCTGGGATCTGGGGCTGTTCGAGAAATGGGACATCCTGGGCTTCAAATACGTATGCGACCGAATGAAGACGGAGGGCATCCCCCTGCCCCGGATCGCCGAGGCCATCATCGAGGCCGGCGGCAAAGGGTTCTACAGCCGCGATCTCTACGGCCGCCGCTGCTACTTCGACCTGGCTACGAAACGCTACAAGCAAATTCCCCGCCATTCCAACGCCCTCGTCCTGGACGATCTGAAGATCCTCGGCGGTGTGTTGAAGGGAAACGAGTCAGCCTCGCTGGTCGATCTCGACGACGGCATCCTGTGCGTCGAGTTCCACACCAAGATGAACACCATCGACGCCGGTGTGCTGGAGATGGTGGAGCAAGGCGTGGAACTGGTCAACGGCGGCAAGTACGACGGCCTGGTCATCGGCAACCAAGGCCAACACTTCTGCGCCGGGGCCAACCTGACGCTCTTGTTGACCGAGATCAAACAGGGCAACTGGGCCGACGTCCGCCACATGGTCAGGGAGTTCCAGCGTGTTAACATGGCCCTGCGTTTCTGCCGCGGCCCGGTCGTGGCGGCCCCCCACCACTTCACGTTCGGCGGCGGCATCGAGATGACCCAGCACGCCGCACGGGCCGTTATTGCCGGCGAGACCTACGGCGGCCTCATCGAAATGGGTGTCGGCCTCATCCCCGCGGGCGGTGGCACCAAGGAAATGCTGCGCCGAGCGCTGGCATACGTGCCGTCGACACTCGTCGAAGGCAACCCTTTCCCTTACGTGCGCCGCGCGTTCGAGGCCATCGGCACAGCGCGGGTCAGCACCAGCGGCCCCGAACTCATCGACCTGGGTTACCTCAGCGAAGAGGACATCGTGTGCCGGAGCAGCGACGTGCAGATTAAGCGCGCCAAAGACGTGTGCCGCGGCATGGTGGCGGCCGGATACGAGCCGCCGCGTCCCGCCACACTCGTGGTGCTGGGTGAACGGACCCGAGCCGCGTTCAGCGCCGCCGTCTTCAACCTCGAACAGAGCGGCCACGCCTCCGAACACGACGCCCTCATCGCGTCGCACGTCGCCCACATCCTGACCGGCGGCGACCACTACGCCGGATCGAAGATCACCGAACAGGACGTGTTGGATCTCGAGTGCGAGGCCTTCCTCAGCCTGTGCGGAACCGAAAAGACGCAGCAGCGGATCGCCCACATGCTCAAGACCGGCAAGCCGCTGCGAAACTAAGGTTCTCCCTGTGCCCGGCTCTTACTCAACGAGAGCGGGGTGCACGGGGCCAGGTCCTGGATTGCCTTCCGGGGCTTGGCCCCTCCTTTTTCGCCTTACGACGCCTCCGCCCGAACGGCATTGACGTAGAAAACCGCCAGCGGCGCTCGCGCACCTACCTGTTGATTCACACTTGTCTGCGTCCATCTGTGGATCATACTTGCGGCCTCTCTCGATCCACAGATGAACGCAGATGGACAGAACGGACGCTCGTCATGCGGCGCCAGATCATACTCACACCGCCCTGCCTGCCATTTCGAGGCTCCCTGTCATATCGAGCGCAGCGAGAGATCTCACTTCCACCCATCGCTGCCCTCCCACACGCACAGAGCACAAGGCGTCCCATGGCCTCACTCGAAATGGTATTCCTTGACGTCGCACACGGGGCGGTATCCGACTTTGGCGTAGATGCTGTTCGAGGTGGGGTTGGACCGATCGGAGAACAGATAGCAGAAACGTTTCCCTGAATCGAGGATGTGGCGGCTCAGTTGCGCCACGCAGGATGCGGCGTACCCGTGACGGCGGCGTTCGGGAGGCGTGTATACGCCGGTGACAGACATCCCGTGTCGCGTGGGACGCTTCATCTACGCCATCGACACGGGGCCGCCGTCGTCCCAAACGTAGGTTCCGCCCTGCGCAACTCAGTCGTGGACGGCTTCACGCACCGTCACCTCGTCCTCGGGATAGTCGGGAACGGCCTCGGCGAGAAAGACGATGGTCCATTCGCCCAACAAGTCGATATCGGGTTCTTCGGCGGCCCTGAACGCCCCCGGTGGATTCTCCAGACGGCTCACGCTGACGAGCTGATGGATCCGCAAGTCCATGCCCGCCCGCACCTGCACATCCGTGTCCGCCGCCCAGCGTTCGGCGAACTCCTCCGCCACTGCGGGAGAGCCCGACACGCCCGGGACGGCCCAGTCTTCGGCGCGTAGATTGTCCAACAATGCGTCAAGCGCCCATGAGGGCGCTTCGTCACTTGGAGAGAGCAGCAGATTGTGAGACGGCGTCATCACGGCTGCAAACGCGGGGCGGCCGTGTTCCGACGCCAGGGCGAAGAACGGGGGCGTGGGTTCGTCCCACCCGTGATCGGCCGCGCATTGGGCGATCTCCAGCATCAGCGAATTGGCGGCCTCCTTCGCCTCAAGGAAATCGCACGCCGCATCGAGAAACGCCGGCGCTGTGTCAAAACGTTGAAACATCACCTTTTCCTCCGTCGACTATAGCCACGCCCGAACGGCATTGACATGGAACACGGCCAACGGCGTGCGTTCGTCGGCGTTGGGCAAGGGGTCGTGTGGACGCTCATTCTTCGTCTTCCGGGTCGGGTGATCGCGATGCGGCCCGGTGCGAAGAGAAAGCCGTTCCACGGACAACACCGCCTCGGCCAGCGGCGCGTCCGCCACCACTGCACGCCCATCCACCGACAGGCTATAGTGCCCGAACGGCGTCGCCTCGACGACGATCTCGATATCGTACCAGCGCTCCGCCTCGTAGGCTTGCAGGTCGCGCATCTCGGCCCCGTCGTTCGCCTTGATACGGCCGTCCTTGTCGAACCAAACGCGGACCGGGCGGTTCCCGTAGCGATCCATGACCTCGATGTTCAGCAGTCCGTCAACTTGCCCGGCGCGGACGCGGCAATGGATCGCCGCGTGCGTGCCTTCCTGGAAGACCCGCACCGCTCGGGCGTAATCGTGGGGTTCCTCGTCGCGCAGTTCGAGACTGTGGTCTTCGGCCGTCGGGAATTCGACCACCCGGACCGGCGCCCATCGCGGCGAATGGATGTTCCACTCGGGCACGTGGTCGCTGGGCGCGACATCATTGAAATCGTCCGCCACCGCACCTTCCACCTCGTACCGAACCGGCACGGGGATGCGGCTCACCCACATGTCCTCTTTGTTCATGCTGTACGTGATCCACATGGCATCGCCCGGCGGCGTGCCGTTGCCTTCGACGATCCCACGGACGTACTGCGGTCCATAATCCTTCCAACGCCCGAAGAATCGCCGGGGGGGCACTTCACCGTTCACCAGTAGCATGTCGTCGAAGATGATGCCGTCGCCGCCCGTCACCATCGCCAGCGGATACCGGTGCTCGCTGTGGACGGTGGGATTGTAGACCAGCGCGTAGCGCCCGTCGACCGTCCGCTGTCCCCACACCTTCGCCCCGTCCATCGTCAGCGTGGGCAGCTTGACGGGCTCCGAGAACGACTCGCCACCATCGGTCGAAAGGGCGCCCAACGCCCACTTCCACAACGCCACGATGTTCCCGTCCTTACGGTGGTAAAACGACACAGCCTCCCCCGCCCGCTTGACCGGATAGAAGCCCTTGGGACCGTGGTCTTCGTCCCACCACTGCAACGTGATCAGGCGGTCGGCCAACAACGCGTCGCACGCCGCCACGAAGCCCGCGTCGGGCGATTCGGTGTAGAACGAATAGCTCGTGTTCGTCTCGTTCCAGTCGGCGTGCGTGGTGTAGCGGATGAAATAGATCGGGCCGTACGTCCCGTCCCGATTGGCCTCGCGTACCACGCGGCCAATCCCACCCTTCTCGAACGGATCCTCCGCGTGGCCATAGAACGCCAGCACCAGCAGACGGCCGTCCGGTGCCACATAGAACCCCATTCGCTGATGCATCATGTACCCGTCGCACCCCTTGGGCATCGGCGTACCCGGCGGTGGCTCGTAGGCGGGAAACACCACCGTGGGCTGAGCCCAATCGCGCCCGTCCCGCGACGTCGTCACGAGCGTGTGCCCCGGCGCGATGTGCTCGTCGACGGGATTGCCCAGGTATTCCTGGTAAAACGTATCGTTCCAATACGCCAACGCCGACGCGTGGTTGTAGGTCCAGCCGTATCCCTCCGCCAATTCCGAATGCGTCCTGTTCGCCCGAAAGGTCTGGTAGCTGGCCACGCCAATAGCGGGCCGCAACCGCCCATCGTGCGGCGTCAGGTCGATACTCACCCCGCCCACATAACGGACCGGCTCATGCACGCTACCCGTCTGGGCCCGTGCCGGCCCCGACAGCAGCAGGACGACACAACACACCAATACCACCGCAATCTCCAACATGGCAACACCCTCCCTGAACCGCGCTCCCAGACGCTTCTCACCCACGATAGCACAACGAAGGCGCACCTACATGATGGCGCGTCTATCCGCGTTTATCCGTGTTCATCTGTGGATCGAGAAGCGCCGGTAGCATGATCCACAGATGAACACGGATAAAGGCGGATACTGTGCGATGGAGTGAATGGCCGTTTCGGAC
>JAACEL010000411.1 GCA_011682535.1 Nitrospiraceae bacterium
AGACCTGGATAATGGTTTCTAACTCCGGAGCACACCACTAGATGCGGCTGCGTCCGACGTCGGCGAGCGCGATGCGAAGCTGATCGCAGTCGCGGAATCGCTTGGAGGGCTCCTTGGCGATCATTTTCATGATGATGTCGCCAAGCACCGGCGGGCACTTTTTGGTGAAGAGTGAGGGATGATCGGGCATCAGATGGAGGTGGCAGTGGTAGAGTTTCTGCAGATTGTCCACTTGGAACGGGATGCGCCCGGCGAACATGAGATAGAAGGTGACGCCCAGCGAGTAGATGTCGCTCTGGGCGGTGGCTTTTTGGTTGCGGATCAGCTCGGGCGCCACATACATCGGCGTGACCTGTTCGTGGACGTTCGGGTCGAACAGGCCCAGCAGGTAGCTGGTGCCACACAGCGAATAGTCCACCAGTTTCACGATGCCTTTGCGTGTGAACAGAATGTTCGATGGTTTGAGGTCGTGGTGGGTGAAACCATTCTCGTGCAAGTACTGGAGGCCGTTGCAGATCTGGGCCGCGATCACCAAGCGTTCCGGCAGGTTCCAGGGACGATTGTCAATGTACCACTTCAGGTCGGGGCCGTCTACATACTCCAGAACGAGACATTCCCCTTCGTCGCCCTGGAGGAACTCGTAGATGTGGGCGATATTTTGGTGCTTGAACTTGCGGAATTTCTTGACGCTCGCGATGAAATCGTGCAGATGGAGCCGGTTGCGGAAGAACGACGCGTAGAACAGCTTACACGCGACCACGGTGCCCGTCTTGGGGTCGATGCCGCGATATACCATTCCCGTGCCGCCCCGTCCCAGCACGCGGTCCAGTTTGAAGCGATACAGCGAAGGTTTATCCGGAGTGAGCGTCATGACCGTGCATTTCCGTCCGCGGGGTTCTCTATTCCCACATCGATCAGCGGCGCGTCGCCCCATAGTCCGTCCAGATCGTAGAAATCACGCACTTCGACGCGGAACAGATGAAACACAATATCGCTATAGTCAATGACGAGCCACCCTCCCTTCAGAGTGCCCTCCGAACGGAACGGGGCTACGCCGATTTCCTTCATGCCGTCCTTGACCTTGGCGTGGATGGCCTTGAGTTGCGGTTCACTGGTCCCCGAGCAGATGACCAGCGCGTCCGTGAAACCCGTGAGTTCCCGCACGTCGTAGGCGCAAATGTTGCCCGCCTTCAGCTCCGTTGCCAAGGCGGCGATCCGGCGGACGTTCGCAATGAACTCCGGTTCGGCCTTCTTCCTTTTCACTAGCTTCGCCAAGTGTACACTCCCGCGCCCGAGCTAACCATCCAACTCTCGCGCCAGCATTTCGTTAATCGCCTTCGGGTTCGCTTTGCCCTGCGTTGCCTTCATGACCTGCCCTACCAGGAATCCCAGCGCCTTCTTGGCGCCGGCCCGGTAATCGTCCGCGGGTCCCGGGTTGGCCGCGATTACCTCCTGAACCACGGGCAGCAGTGCATCGGTGTCGCTGATCTGAACCAGCCCCTTCTCCTCGACCAGCATTTTCGGATCTTTCCCCGTCGCCAGCATATCGGGCAAGATGTCCTTGGCGATCTTGCCGCTGATGGTCGCGTCGGCGATCAGGCCGATCATCGCGGCCAAGCTGGCCGGGGTCACCTTGCAGGTCTCGATCGGGCACTTGGCCTCCAGCAGCAGCTTCTGCAAGTCGCCCATAATCCAATTTGCCGCCTGCTTCGCCGGAGCGCCGGCTTCAACCGTAGCTTCAAAGTAGTCCGCCGTCGCCCGCGTCGCCGTCAGGACTCCCGCGTCGTACTCCGACAGGCCGTGGGCTTCCTGGAAGCGCATGAAACGCGCCCGGGGCAGTTCGGGCGTCGCCGCCTCGATACGCGCCACCCACGCGTCGCCGATCGAGATCGGCATCAGATCCGGTTCGGGGAAATAGCGATAGTCGTGGGCCGACTCCTTTGAACGCTGAGGCACGGTCACGCCGCGGTCGGCATCCCAACCCCGCGTTTCCTGCTGGATCGTGCCGCCCTTCTCGATCACGCGCTGCTGGCGCGCCGTCTCGAACTCGATGGCCTTCTGGGCGCCGCTGAACGAAGCCACGTTCTTGACTTCAGTCTTCGTGCCCAGCGCGGTCTCGCCGACGGGCCGGATGCTGATGTTGGGTTCGGCGCGCAGCGAGCCTTCTTCCATGTTGCAGTCGCTCACGCCCAGGTACTGGAGAATCTGTTTGAGTGCGGTCAAGTAGGCGTAGGCCTCGGCCCCGCTACGGATGTCGGGCTCGGTCACGATCTCGAGCAGAGGGACGCCGCAGCGGTTGAAGTCGACGCCGCTCTGGCCGCCGCCGACGGTGTGCACGTTGCGGGCGGTGTCCTCCTCGATGTGGGCGCGCGTGATGCCGATGCGCTTGGTGCGTCCTTCGACCTCGATGTCGAGCCAGCCGTTCTCGCACAGGGGCAGGTCGTACTGGCTGATCTGATAATTCTTGGCGAGGTCGGGGTAGAAGTAGTTCTTCCGATCCATCTTCGAGCAGGACGAGATGGTGCAATTGAGCGCCTTGCCCGCCATGATGGACGCATCCACCGCGGCGCGGTTCATCACCGGAAGCACGCCCGGCATCCCCAGGCACACCGGACACACGTTGGTGTTCGGCTCGGCGTGGAAATTCGTACTGCACCCACAGAACACCTTGGAGCGCGTGTTCAGTTCCACGTGTACTTCGAGTCCGATTACGGTTTCGTAATCCATTCCGTTCCTCTACTCGACGGGCGCCTTGCCCATCGTCACGCCGCGGTGTTGTTCATAGGTGTGCGCGACACGAATCAGCGTTTCCTCGGCGAAGGGCTTGCCCATTATCTGTAGCCCCGCCGGGAGTCCTTCCTCCGTCAGGCCGCACGGAATCGAGAGCGCCGGTATCGTGGCGAGATTGGCCGAGATCGTGTAGATGTCGCTCAGGTACATCTCCAGCGGATCCGACGTCTTCGAGCCGATCTCGAAGGCCGGCGACGGCGAAGTCGGCCCAATGACCACGTCGCACTGTTCGAACGCGTTCAGGAAGTCCTGTCGAATCAGCGACCGGACCTTCTGGGCCTTCAGGTAGTAGGCGTCGTAATAGCCGCTCGACAACACGTAAGTGCCCAGCATAATGCGCCGCTGCACCTCCGGCCCGAAGCCGGCCGTCTTCGACATCTGATACATGTCCTTCACGTCGCGTGCCTCGGGGTGGCGGAAGCCATAGCGGACCCCGTCGAAACGGGCCAGATTAGCGCTTGCCTCCGCCGTGCAGATCACATAGTAGCAGGCCACCGCGTACTCGGTATGGGGCAGCGACACCTCGACCACTTTGGCGCCCTGCGCCTGAAGCACGGCGACCGCCGCCTCGATCTTCCCGCGCATCTCCCCGTTGAGCGCGTCGGTGAAGTACTCCTTGGGCAGGCCGATCGTAATGTCCGACACGTCCGGCCGTAGCGCCTGCGTGTAGTCGGGCACCGGAATCTCGACCGAGGTCGAGTCGCGCGGGTCACGCCCGCCGATGACGTTCATCACCAGAGCCAAATCTTCGACATCCTTGGTGAAAGGGCCAATCTGGTCCAGCGACGAGGCGAAAGCCACCAAACCATAGCGCGACACACGGCCGTAGGTGGGTTTCAGGCCCACGCATCCGCACAGCGCCGCCGGCTGCCGGATCGAGCCGCCCGTGTCGCTTCCCAGCGAAAACGCGCACTCGTCCGCCGCCACGGCCGCGGCCGAGCCGCCGCTCGATCCGCCGGGCACGCAGGACAGATTCCAGGGGTTGTGGGTGACCTTCCGCGCCGAGTTTTCCGTGGAAGACCCCATGGCGAACTCGTCCATGTTGAGCTTGCCCAGGAATACGGCGCCCGCAGCGGTCAACCGCTCGACCACCGTGGCGTCGAACGGGCTGCGGTAGCCGTCCAGAATCCGCGAGCAGCACGTGGTGGTGCCTTCGCGGGTGCAGAAGACGTCTTTCAGGGCTACCGGCACGCCCGCCAAGGGACCGACATCCTCGCCGCGGCTCAGGCGTTCGTCGATCTCCGCCGCGCGCGCCAGAGCCGGCTCGCGCCACACGTCCACAAAAGCCGCCACTTGGCCGTCGACGGCATCGATACGTTCCAGATAGCTCTGCGTGGCCGCCGCCGCCGTCGTTTCCCCCGCCTGAATCGCGTCCCGGATCTCGTGCGCGGTGCGCTCAAACAATGCCATATTCATACTCTCAACTTAAACAATCCGATGACTTCCACGGCTTTCTGAATCTCACGCAAAGGCGCAAAGAACACAAAGAAAAACTTGTGTATGGTGTGCTCATGATTGCCCAAAGCCTGTGTCAAGAAGCCCGTGGGTGCAGCAAAGCAACCACCGCTCTTCTAATGGTTGGTGCGTTCCGTTTCGCTCCAAGCACCCTACGCTTCCCTCGTTCTCAAGTTGTACTTGGGAAACGCCATTGTCCGTGAAGCTGTGCTTCACGAGGAATGACAGACTTGGCAATGGAAAAACACCGTGTTGCGCTTGGTTCTTGAATCCAGAGATTCTCAACCGGTTATCCTGTCAAAAAGGAGTACTTCATTGACGCGTTGATTTCTGCGTGAGTACTCAACCTCGCCATCTCATTGTATTCAAGTTGGTTATGAACACT
>JAACEL010000412.1 GCA_011682535.1 Nitrospiraceae bacterium
AAATCGACGAAGGGCGCGCCCACACTCGTCGTGGCATCAATGCACGGCGAGTCATATCTGAGGTGGTAGTCGCCCGCGCCTCGATCGGTCAGGCTCGGATTTCCGTCGATGTTTCCCTCGGCCTCCCACAACTGGGCGTTGAGTCCGCCCACGCCGGACGCGTTTGCTATACTGACGCTGCCCTCATTGAAGTAGACCCCGTCGGGATTGTCGTGAAACACACAGTCGCGGACGACTGGATCGGCGTCAGAGTCGTTCTCGAAGATGGCGTGTTTGTCGTTTCCAACCAGGATTGAAGCAACAACCTCTCCGTCGGTGCTGTGGAAAAACACGCCCCCCCCCCGCGTGGGCGTCGTGTTGTCCACTATCGTGCAGTTGCGGATACTCGCCCAGGACTCGAATTCGAAGTTGACGCCGCCGCCGTGATGATCGGTGGCCTCGTTACCAGCGATGATACAGTTCATGATCGTGGTGTAGTAACCTTCGTGTGCTTCGATCCCACCGCCCTTCGCGGAGATGTTGCCAGTGACCAGACACCGATCAACGGCCAATATTGACCAGTAGGCCGCCACTCCCCCGCCCGTTTGCGTGGCGGTGTTCCCTGTGAAGTCACAGTCCCGTACGTTCACCTGGGAGCGATGGACGTTGAGCCCGCCGCCCTCACGCGCGTCGTTGCCGTCGAACCAGCAGTCCTCGACTGCGACAAGCGACGAATAGAGGACCGCAATAGCTGCCCCGAACGCCCCGCACACGTTCTGTGTGAATACGCAGTCTGCTACCGTGAGTCCCTGGCTATAGTTCTCGCATAGAATGGCGCCGCCGTTGTTCGCCGAGTAACCATCATGGAATCTAAGGCCCTCAATGTGATTCTCAAACACCTTATTGCACTCAATCAGGCTTCCCGAGGCGCCTTGCCCGTCGAGCGTGGAGACATGCACGTCTGGATTGCGATCATCAAAAACCGGATCGCCCGTTGCGGGAAAACCGCCGTACACCGCAACATGGCTGGGCATCGAAATGGATGAGCCGATCAGATAAGTTCCGGCAGCGACCCAGACGTCTTTCCCCGATGCCCCCGCCAACGCCACGGCATCGTGCAAGCTGTACAAGGCCGTCGCCCAGGAATTGCCCGTCGTGTTGTCCCCGTTCGGGGAGACGTAGACGGGGTCGCGCAGTTGCTGTGCCGGATCGCTGCCCCGGTCCCTCTCGAGGGCGTCGGACGCGCCATCCCCATCCGTATCTACGGCCTGTGGGTCCGAGCCTTGCAGGTACTCATCGGGGTCGTTGACGCCGTCACCGTCTGCGTCCTCAGTTGCCCCCGGCGTCACCGGACTGAGACCGTTTGCGATCTCCCACGCGTCGGGCGAGCCGTCGCCGTCGGTATCCACGAACTCGTCATACCCGATGTCGTGAGCTGCGCCCGCCGGGCGGGCCTCGCTGTCGAAATCGTCGGACGGAGCGTTAAGCGCCGTTCCCGCGTCCAGTGCCGGCGAGCCGGCCTGAAGGTGGTAGCTGTGATTGCCCGGGTCGACCAGAGCGGGATCGGCGTCGATGTTCCCACTGGCATTGAGCAAGAGGGCGTTCATGCCGCTGGCCCCCTCCGCCTTCCATATCACCGCGATCCCGTCGCCGTTGTAGGCGCCATCTGGATTGAGATGGAACAGGCAGTTGCGTATGGAGGGTCCAGGGACGTGGTTGACAGCGCTGATAGCGCCACGCGTGTTTCCCTCGAATAGACAGTTGACGATCAGACTCTCTCCTCGAATTACCCTTACGCCGCCGCCCGCTTCCATACCCGACATGTTGTCGACGAAGGTGCAATTGGCCACGGTCGTATTCGTCTGAAGGTCCACTCGTAGTCCGCCGCCGTGACGATTGGCGAAGTTCTCCGCGAACAGGCAGTTGCGGACCGTAAGTCCATCCCCTTGGTGGAACTCGACCCCGCCTCCGGTATTGCTGACGTAGTTGCGGATGAAGGTGCAGCGCTCGATCGTTGCGGTGCTATCGTATCCGCCCACCCCTGCGCCGTTCTGTGCGGAATTCATCCAGAAATCGCAATCGGTGAGCAAGAGTTCAGCGCCGAAGGCTCCCACGCAGCCGAAGGTGCCGCCCCGGTTGTACTCAAACCGGCAGTCATGGATGCTAGCGTTTGCGAAGAAGAAATCGAGCGCTGAATCGCCATCGCTCCCAGTGATCGTGAAGCCGCTGAACGTGCCCGTGCTGTTCGAGCCAAATTGAAACAGTGTCTGGGCAATGCCCTGTCCATCCAGCACAGTTTCGTACAACGACCAATCCCTGTCCTCAAATACTGGATCCCCGGTTGGGGGAAACCCGCCGTAGAGCGCCAGGTCCGTCGCAACCCCGATCTCGGCAAGCACCGGATAGACGCCGGCCGCCACCCAGATGTCCTCGCCCAATACGACGGCATCATCAACGGCCTCTTCCACGCTCGTATACGCCGTCGCCCACGAATCCCCATCGCTGCCGTCGCCAGCCAGCGACACGTACACCTGCGCGGCGGCTACGCCGCCCCACATTCCCAACGCGCTCAACAGCACCACAAACACAATGCGTCCACATTTTGCGCCATTCATCTTCGATCCCCTCGCCTGTTTCGAGACGCCTGTCATGGTGGCCCTCCTTTTCTTTCTTTGCCTACGCGCGTGCATTAGCGCTTATATGTGTAGGCTTTGTCGTGACTATCCCACAGCTAGGCAGGGAAGCGGAATCCAAGGTGTTCCCCTGATGGCATTGGGGATTTGGGTGAGTCCGGGACGGTCTTGCTTGATGAGCGTGCTTACGTAACTGTGCAAGCGGGCAAATCGCCGTGCGCAGGCAGCCGGAGATTTTCTGCTGGACGTTGGCCCTGCGCACGCTTTGCTCGGCGAGGTTGTTCGTGAACGGTGCCTGCGGATCATGCACGAACCGCAACACGGCGTCGCGGTGCTTGACCAAGCGTTCGTGTAGGTGAGCCAACTTGGTGTTGGGGATACGTCCGCGTCCACCGGTCCGCTGGAACGGCAGCGGAAGCTGCGCGACGCCGCATGCCAAGATGAGATCTATCTTGGCATTTTCACTCATCAGCACCCGTTCCGCGCGCGTATGCACTTTCATGGAGGGAATCTCTTTCATAACCACCAGAACCACAACATATTATAAACCTTTAACTGTTATGCACTGTATCTTGACAAAAGGTACCTCGACAGTTACGGTTTGTCAAGGCATTTATGCACATCCGGTTCAACCTATTCTTGGTAAGGAAGGGCTGCTTGATTCGCGCCCAGCCACTGCTGAAACCAGTTCCATGAAGAGGAAAAGGCGGCAGACACAGTGACGGCAAGGGCGCCATCATCAAACGGCCTCAGAGTATTTGCTCAAACCTTCCTGTTCGCCAGACGCCTAGGGCACCCTCTACGGCATGCGCATGACACGCCCGGCGATTGCTTCGACACCGTTGAGTTCGTGGGAGGCGGCCACGACGGTCAGGCCCAGTTGCTGTCGCCGCGCAATCTCTGCGTTGATGCGTTCGCGGTGCGCTTCGTTGAGGTTCGAATACGGCTCGTCGAGCAACAGAATGCCTGGCTCGGTGGCCAAGGCACGCGCGATCCCCACCCGCTGCCGCTCGCCACCGGACAACTCCGCGGGAAAGGCACGGCGTTTCTCCCCCAAGCCGCACAGGCCCAACAAGTCCCCGATCCTCTTGCGGCGTTCAGATCGCGGCACGGACGCCAACACGAAGCTCAAGTGCCGCTCCACACGCATATGGGGCCACAGGGCGAAGTCCTGGAACACCATGCCAAGGCCCCGCGCCGTGGGGGGAATCCAGTGCCCTTCCCCACTAGCAACAGCGCCGCGCAAGGAAACACGTCCCTGGTCCGGGCGCTCGAGACCTGCAATCAGACGCAGCAGCGTGGTCTTCCCGCAGCCCGAAGGACCGTACAGACACACCCCCTCCCCACGCCCCACCTGAAGTGAGAAGTCGCGCAGCACCTCAAGCCTTCCAAAGCGCTTTCCGACTCCCTCCAGTTCAACGGTCCACATGCCATACCCGCCTCGCGCCCGCGTACAGCGCACCGGTTCCCAACGCCGCCATTCCGACCGCCGCTACCGTCACCACACTCAACGCCGCCACTAACCGGCTCGGACCGTAGTGCATCAACCCAAACAGACGCACCGGCAGCGGCGTCCAGCCCGGCGGCGCCACCAGCACGCCCGCATCAAGCTCCCGTAGCGACAGCACAAACACAACGCCCCAGGCCGCCACCAGCGCCGGAAACATCATCGGCAACAGAATTCCCAGCGTCCGTCGAGTCCCGCCTACTCCGCAGACGGCCGCCGCCTCGTCAAGACTGGCCGGCAAGCCGCCCTGGGCCACATGCAGCACGAGATACCCGAAGAACAGGAAACGCCCCGCACACGCCAGCACCAGGATCAGGGGCGTATCATACACCAACGGTCCCACACCCGCACGGTTCCACAGCACGATCAAACCAATACCCAGCAGCGGCCCCGAGACCGCAAAGCCAGCCACTGCCACTCCATACGCGCGCGAAGACGGACGCCCCGCACGTGACAAACAAGCCATACCGAACGCTACCACCGCCACCAACGTCGCCGCTCCAGCGGAT
>JAACEL010000413.1 GCA_011682535.1 Nitrospiraceae bacterium
ATAGCGGACGTGAGGCGGCGTGGCGTAGCGCGGCACGTTGTAGTCCGAGTAGTGCTCGAACCGATTCTCGGTGATGGCCACGATCTTGATGCACGAAAACTCCGCGAGGAGTTTCTCGACGTAGATGGGATCGAACACGTATTCGTCGTGCGGATCGGCGATCTGCACGTCGGCCGGTATCTCCGCCTCTTCCAACTCGGCCAGAACGCGCCGGTACGCCTCATACCGTTCCGCGTGGCCGTGCCGGCGCACTTCCATCTGCAGGTGACAGTACGGCTTGATGTCGTCCGGAACCGTTTCGCGCCAGACCCGCACCGCTTCGCGGCCGTGTCGCGTAGCTTCCGTCCTCAGGTCGCCGTAGCCGTAGCCTTCATCCGAGTCGGCGAAGCGGTTGGACGTCTGAAGCATGATCGCCGGGTGCTTCGGCGTGATGGTCGTCTCCGGCGTGATCCGGTCGCCTTCCGGCGGCTCTGCGGGCATGTGTGGCTCCTTCTTCGGTGTAATACGGGGGCGTCTGTGCGCCGCCCTTTACTGTGTTCAGGCGAGTAGTCTCAGCAGTTCATCAGTGGTGACCGTGTAGTCAAATTCCGCATCCCGGATGCCCTGCATTCGCGTCGACTCCCGCGCGTTCGTTGTAGCATCCGTGACACAGAGCGTCTTGAAGCCCCGGCGCTTGGCCGCCCGAGCCGTCTTGCCGTGGCACGCCTCGGTGTGTCCGCCGATGAGAATCAGATTTCCGATCCCAAGGTTCGCCAAGACGAATCCGGCGTTGGAGGAGACGAAGGCGTCCTGCGCGGTCTTGGCGATGACGTATTCGTCCGGCTGGACGTTGAAGCAGTCTGGCGGGCGCGAGCCAGGTTGACCAATGTGGCCGTGCCACTTCGTGAAGTCGCTGCCGTACTCCCGCATCATCATCGCGCGGATGGGCGGGTCGAGGTCCATACCATCCTCGAACCGGTATCCCCAGTGCATGAAGAGCCTGGGCAAGCGGGCCGTCCGGCAGGCTTCCACCACGCGCATGGCGTTGGGCAAAGCCGTGTCCCATGCGAACGCCGTGGCCGCGTTGACGTCGTCGGCCGTGAAGCCCATCGCTACCCAGTCCGGCGGCAGTGACTCGGCCGTGGCCGGGGCGCCACGCTCGCCGGCCTGGAAGTCGACCGAAAGCAGTGCGCAGTTCGTGAAGAAGCTCGCGTCCACCAGCATCATAGGTTCGAGGCCTCCGCGTTCCCAGACTCAGCACCTACTGTTTCCGAATCGGCAGCAGAACGGCGCTCGGATACTCCGGCCCCATGTGAACGGTGTTTTGGGCCACACGCGATGGATGGTCGGGGCTGGGCAACGGCTGGCCATTGTTCGGGTTCACCTCGAACCGCGGATGGTTGCTGCTCGACACGTGCAGGCCGATTCGGTGTCCCGTGTTGAAGATCCAACTGATGTGGCCCAGGTCGATCTCGACGAGGACGACTTCGCCGTCCTTCAGCGGCGGGGCGGGCTTGCGGTTGCCTAAGCGGTACTTCACGCGCCGGATGTTGTCCAGCATCAGAATCTCACGGTCATCGCCTGCCGGGTAGATGTCGACTAGCGCGGCCGTGAAGTCCGTGTCCGGGGCGTCGCTGGAGACATGGAGGCGAACCGCAAAGTGCCCGGTGGTCTCCAGCGGTTCATCGAGTGGCGGCGTTGCGAACGCCAACACATCTGACCGCGTGCTGATCGGACGCTGATCGTAGGGGCCATAGGGCAGCGCGAGGTTCTGGCCGCCGGTGGTCGGCACGGGGTCTTCGGGGTCAAAGGCATACGTCATGTGCGAGGCCTTCAGCGCCGAAGCGTCGGCCGACAGTGTGCCGTCATCCGACAGGTAGTAGGCCGTTTCTTCCGTCGGGAACGGGGGCCAAGTGTCCGCCGTGCGCCACTCCCACCCGGGGCCTTCGGGGCTGGTATCATCGCCGATCGTGTAATAGTGGACGGCGGGCTCGTCCATGATGCCGTTCTCCTCACCCGCAAGCCAGTATTGGGCGAAGCGGTTGCGGTACGGCGTCACGCGGAACTCGTCGTAGTTCTTCGGGAACTTCAGGCTTTGGACGTTCCAGGGGCCGTGCGCCGCCGGGCGCATGAGGAGCTTTTGGTTGCCTTTGGCGCCCACGCCCCCGCGCGCTTGCCGCTGCATGAAGTGTTCCACGGTGCTGTTGGCGAAAATGTCCCACCAGCCGCTTACGTGCAGGGCGGGGGACGTGATGGACTCGACGCGCGCGTTGGCGTCGTAGTTGAGCCAGTAGTCGCTCTCGGGCGCCTGGGCTCTCCACACGTCCGCGTACTCGGGCGACTGCACCCCCATGGCCAGCCACACTTCTACCAGCGACTTGCGGAATACGCCGCCCTGGTAAGTCAGGTTGTCCGGGAAGTCGGTGCTGCCGTCCTGCAGGATCTGACAGGTCAGCGATGACGTGGCGGGCGACAGCAGGCCGGACGCGATGGCGGTTGCGGAACCGCCGTAGGTGCCCAGCTTGCCGTTGCACCACGGCTGCGCAAGGATCCACCGCACAGTGTCGGCGCCGTCCTGATGCTCCCCCCAGCCCTCGTCGGCGAAGGGGCGGAACTCGCCCTCGCTGCCGAAACGCCCGCGCACGCTTTGTATCACGTAGACGATGCCTTGGTCGGTCCACCGCGCGCCCTTGGGGGGGCGAGGGTAGGGCGTCCGCTCCAGCATCACCGGCCATGGACCTTTGCCCTCGGCGGGCTTGTAGACCACGGTCATGAGCTGCGTCCCGTCCGACATGGGGACCATGTGATTGTCTTGCGCCATTGCGCCAAGCGCAAGGAACAGCACAAGCAGGGGGATGAATATTGTTTTTCTTATCATCAACATCGGAGGTTCCTTCATAGGGTTCGCGTTCCGTTACGCTCATGACGGAAGCGGGGGTTCTTCGTGAATGCTCAACTTTGCTAGGGCGCCGGGATGATCCCCGCCACGCGTCCCATCCAGTACGGCAGAAAAACATCCATGCCCGGCAGTTCGTAGGGCAAATCCCAGCAGCCGTGGCTCACGCACGGCGAACGTTGCCACATGAAATCGGTGGGCACCCGGTCGCGGGGGAGTTGCGCGTATTGCGTGTATTCGTCGGAAACGAATTCGAAGTCTTCGCGGCCCCTCAGATCCACCGCATGGCCGAACTTCGGTGGCTGGGGGAAGTCGATGAGGAGTCCCTGTACCGCCGCGCGGGCGTCGCGATTGTCCTTGTCGCCGGTGATCAGTGTGCAGATGGCCGCGAAATGCGCGTTGAGATGGGCGGCGCTTTGCGCCTGCATTCGGCTCGCGACTTCCCGTAGCAGGCGCTTTCTTTCCGCGTCCGTCTCCAGGGCACAGGTCGAGAACAGACGGATGAAGCGCAGGTTGTTCGCGAAGTACTCTCTGAAGCGAATGTCGTATACCAGCTTCTTGCGTTCATGCAACTTGCGGCAGAGTTCCGTGTACCCGCTCTCGAGCTTGGCATACTTCTTCGGGTTCACCGTGAGCATCGTGCGCATCCACGCCATGTTGAACCACGGGTTCCCGCGGGTCACGTTGCCTTTGCCGTCCACGATGTTCCAGCCGTCGGCGATGAGGCGGTCGGCCACGCGTTCCACGAGCCGGCCGATGCGTGTGCGGACCGCCGCGTCGTCTACATAGGCCAGCGTCGTGGCCAACCCGAAGTTCACCCCGTCGTAGGTGTCCCGCGAGCTATGCCCCAGCCACACGAGATCCTCGTAGGGGGGCACGCCTTTGTAGGCCTTCTTGCCGAGACCCGGCCGTTCCGGGTCTTCCCCGCGGCCGTAGACCTCGTAGTACCCGCGGTATCCGGCGTCCGATGCAGGACCTGCGTAACGCGCCAGATACCCCTCGCGGCCGCTTATCACGGACAACAGGTCGTACTTGTCCAGAACCGCATTGATCCGTTCGAGCAACTTGCCGTCAGGCTCCAAGTGGTAGCGTAGCGCGAGCGCGGCCAGGTAGTGGCCCGTCCACGCGGCGCTGTCGCCCACCCCTTCGAGGCGGTAGACGCTTGTGCGGTCATAGTCGTGCCACCATATGTCGGCGTTGAGGCCGTGGGGAAGGTGGTAGCGCTCGTAGAGGTCCCAATACGCCTGCGCTTTGGCGTGAAGCGCTTGCGCTTGCCCCGGGGTAATTTCCGGCCACGAGAAGGCCTGTTCGCGCGCCAAAGCGTTCAGTGCCTGCTCTTGCTCGGGCGCCAACGCGGCTCCGTCCGATGCGGCACTGGCGGCACATGAGGCCGTAAAGACCAGGGCGATGGGGAGTAGAGAAATCCAGAACGTCGGGTTGCTCATCTCATGCGGTTCCTTGCGGTGTTCACTCGGATATCAAATGTAAGCACAAACAGTGCCGAGCCAGGCTCTTCAATGCCCGGGGATACGACGAAACACTTGACCCACAAAGTACTTTCACCTATGGTAATTACATTTGCGGCAATTCGCAAGTCTTTTGGAAAACATTCTACAATGCGACGTCTCACGGTCAGATGGACGATTCATGGGATCGGGCGGTTGCTGCTCTATCCCGGCATCGATCAGACTTGGGGAATGGGGGATTGTCTGGATGCGCGAACCGGCCGATCGAGCCGTCAGCATCCTCA
>JAACEL010000414.1 GCA_011682535.1 Nitrospiraceae bacterium
AAGACCCCGAAACCGGCGCGCGCTTTGAGGAGAACGGCGGCACGGAACTCACGGCTCTCACCGACGCGGCCGGCACCGCCACCGCCCGGTTGCGGCTGGGCAGCCGCCCAGGAGACGTCACGGTGCTGGCCTCGGCGCAGACCGCGCAGGGCCTCAAGAGCGTGCGTTTCCGAGCCGTGGCCGGTGTCACGAAGATTCAGTCCGAGTCGGAAGGCCCCACCGGCGGCGCCATCGACGAGGTGGGCCTCGCCCTGGTCGATCCCTCAGGCGCCCCCGCCGAGGGCGTCACCGTGTACTTCCACGTCGAAGGCAACAGCCACAAGTCGGCAATCAAGCCACGGCGTGGGGTTACCGACGGCGACGGCCGGGCGACGGCTGCGTGGAAGCTGGGCTCGGAAACGCAGCAGTATTACGTCGTGGCCGAGATCGTCGACGAACGGCCGGGGGTTCCGCTGGAGCAGCGCTTCCGTGGACGCGGCATTGCGTTCAAGGCGATGGCGGTCGACAGCCGCAAGATGATCATCACCCTGTTCGGCGGGCTGGCGGTGTTTGTCTTCGGCATGAAGCTGATGTCGAACGGCCTGCAGCGTATGGCCGACCGCCGGCTCAAAGCCATTCTAAACGCGATGACGCGCCACCGCGTGCTCGCCGTGGGTGTCGGCGCCATGCTCACTGCCGCCATCCAGTCCTCCAGTGCCACCACGGTCATGGTGGTCGGCTTCGTGAACGCAGGCCTGTTGAACCTGGGGCAAGCCGTCGGGGTCGTGTTTGGCGCCAACATCGGCACCACCATCACCGCGCAGATCATCGCCTTTAAACTCAATGCCCTGGCCTATCCGGCCATCGCTATCGGTCTCATCCTGGCCAGTGTCGCCCGCAAACAATCCATCAAAGCCTTCGGCGAGACCATCCTCGGCTTCGGGCTGCTGTTCCTGGGCATGATGACGATGTCGGCCGTGCTCAAGCCCCTGCGGTACAGCCCGGAGTTCCAGGCTTGGTTCCAGGCCTTCCAATGCACCCCCATCGACGGCATGGTGCCCTGGAAACCGGCGCTTGTCTGCATTCTCATCGGCACGATAACCACGGTGGTCGTCCAATCCAGTTCCGCCACCATCGGCCTCGTGCTCGCCTTGTCGGCACAGGGGTTGCTCGACTTCTACACCGCCGTTCCTATCGTGCTGGGCGACAACATTGGCACGACGATCACGGCACAACTGGCCGCTCTCGGCTCCAACCGAAACGCGAAACGCGCCGCCCTGGCCCACACCATGTTCAACGTCATCGGCGCAGGCTACATGTATCTGCTGCTGTTCCTGCCCTGGTGGGGGGGCAAGCCGCTGTTCTTGGGATTCATCAATTCGATCACGCCCGGCGACGCGTTCTCCAGCGTGCCGGAGAACCTGCCGCGCCATATCGCCAATGCCCATACGGCTTTCAACATCATCAACTGTCTGCTCTTCATACCCCTGATCGGTGTGATGGTGCGCCTGTGCGAGCGCCTGATCCCCCTCAAGAGCACCGATCAGGAATCGGCGATGGAGTATCTTGACGAACACCTGTTGGGCACGCCGTCACTCGCACTGGAGCAGGCTATCCGCGAAGTCGCCTACATGGTGCGCCGCTCCCAGAAGAGCGCCCATGAGGCCTGCGCCTACTTCCACGGCGGCGGACGGGAACTGGAGGAGAACGTATTGCGGCGCGAAGAGATCGTCGATCGTCTCCAGACCGAGATCTCAGACTACCTGGTCGAACTGTCGCGCAGGGAACTGCTGCCCGAGGAAGCGGCCCTCATCCCTATCCTGGTCCATGCCGTAAACGACGCCGAACGAATCGGCGACCTGGCAGAAGAGCTGATCAAGCTGGCCAACCAGGTGAAGGAACAGGAGGTGGGCTTCTCGCCCGCGGCCGAAACCGACCTGAGACAACTCGAAGAACTGCTTGAAGAGCAATTCGAAGCCACGTACCGTGCCCTCGCCGAACGTGAGTACGGCGACCGCAAACGGCTCAAACGCCGTCAGATCCGCGAAGTGGCCGCCGCCATCTCCGAATCACACGTTGAGCGCCTCGGTTCGGGCGGCTGCGATGTCCGCGCCGGTGTGGTCTTCCTCGACTATGTTGCCTATCTGGAGCGCATCGGCGACCATTTGGTCGCGATCGCCAAGCGCGCGCGCAAGATCGTCCGCATCACCGAGAACTAGAGCAGTTTAAGTAATTCTGTAGCCACATCTGCTTGCTGTGGCATCGGCTGACTGCGTCACAAAACCTTGCCATAGCACCGCTATGGCAAGGTTTTCGTTTCTTCTCAGCCTTGTCCTCGCTGGCGCAGCTGCGGTCACAGAATTACTTAAACTGCTCTAGGGGGCCGCTTGTCCACAACGGATTATCTTCGCTTCGCTTATGCCCACGAACGTGCCATAATGGCGCACAGGCGCCTGAGCCGGGGCGTCCGCGAGTCAACCGAGGAAGGCGCGCATGCGCACACGCGGGCATAGCTTAATCGAGTTGCTGGTCTGCATCGCCATCATTGGCGTCATTGCGTCGATGTACCTGCCCGCCCTGGTCAAAGCCCGGCGCAAGGCCGAAGAAGTCGCCATCAAAGAGGGCCTTCGCCAAAACTACATCGGCCGGATGGCGGACTCGGCCAACTCCGCCCGCGTTTCCACAAGCGTCTACACGCGCGAGGCCTGCCGCGACGCGTTCCGCTTTACCATGCAAACGGCTAAGGGGGAGATTATCGTCACCCGCCTGCTATACGTCGTCAAGAACGAAGACGAGTTCCGCGCGTACTGGCACACCTTCATCAACCCTTCCGCCGCCGGCCCCGCGCCCAGTGACTACATGACCGACGAGGACGGCAATCGGTATCCTCTGGTGCCGGTGGAGAGCTACGTGCGCCGAGGAGGGCCGGCGCTTCCCGAAGGGTGGGAGTTCATCTCGACGCATCTGGGGGAGACCAGCTCGGGAACCGCGAGCACGAACGTCGCCTACACCGACGGTCACATCGAATTCGTGCGGTACCCCAACCGCTACCCGGCCTGTGCCGTTGTGGCCGAGTTGTCGCACCGGTTCGTCGAGGAGACCTCCTGAGGCCCTGACTCTCAGATAGATGGCTTCTTGCTGAGTTTCTTGAGCTTGAGCCCTATCCGCATGGCCTTGAGCAACCCGAAAGGACCGCCGCCGAAGGCGGCATCGAGCAGATTCTTGAACAGCGCGTATTTCTCTCTGGAGTAGGGATACCAGTTGAGTTCGGTGTCCTCGTTCTGCCGGTCCACCATGATGGCCTTGATGTTGCAGAACGAATGGAGACCGAACGGGCCTTTGTACCGGCCGAAGCCACTGTCTTTGAGTCCGCCGAAAGGCAGGGCGCTGTTGCCTTGGGTGGCGCAGACGTTGTTGATGGACACGTTGCCCGTCTCGAGTGCGCGCGCGACGCGATCGGCCCGGTCGAGGTCGGCGGACCACACGCTGGCGCTGAGACCGTACGGCGAGTCGTTGGCCAGCCGGACGGCCTCCTCCTCAGTCTTGAACTTGGTGATGGCGATGACCGGCCCGAAGCTCTCTTCGCAGGCCACCTCCATGGCGTTGTCCACGTTGGCCACCAAGGTGGGCGGATACAGATAGCTGCCGCCCCGCCGCTGCCCGCCGGTGAGCACGTCGGCCCCGCGTTCGCGGGCCTCGGCCACTTGGCGATCGACGGTGTCCACCTGGAACCCGGTCGTCATACACCCCATTTCCAGGTCGCCCTGATCTTGCGACGCGTCCGTCGTGGCGCCCGTCTTGAGTTGGACGGTCTTGAGCCGGAGGGCGGCCACGAACTTGTCGTACACGCCTTCCTGCACGTAGAGCCGTTCGACGGAGGTACAGGTCTGTCCGCTGTTGAGAAACCCGCCCCACAGTGCGCCGTTGGCGGTGCGCTCGATGTTGACGTCGTCGAACACGATCATGGGATCCTTGCCGCCCAATTCGAGTTCGACGGGGATAAGGTGTTCGGCGGCCTGGGCCATCACCTTCTTGCCCGCGCTAACGCTACCGGTGAAGAAGATCTTTTTAGGTTTGCCCTCGATGAGGCGGTTGCCGGTGACGCGGGTTCCGTAGACGACTTGCAGCGCGTTCTGCACGAAACCCGCCTTCCCCATCATGTCCTCGTACATTCCTTTGAGCGGGGTGTACCGCGATGGCTTGAGAATGACCGGATTGCCCGCCACGAAGGCGCACACGAACGGCAGGAAGCTGAGGTTGAACGGGTAGTTCCACGGCGAAATGATGAGTACGGGGCCCATGGGCTCATAGTAGATCTTGGATTTCTTGGGCCACAGCATCACCGGCGTGGCGACCTGTTCGTCCCGGAGGATGCGTTCGGCGTTGCGGTCGTAGTACTCGATGATCTCCAATGCAGCGAAGAGGCCCGTCATCAGGGCGTCCATACGACTCTTGCCCGTCTCCTCGCAGATACGCGTGACCACCTGTTCCTTGTGGTCCAGCAGATAGCGCCGCAGTTTGAGGAGTTCATCCAGGCGCTGGCGCACCGTCATCGCGCGCAACACGTCGAACGCCTGCCAGGCATGGGCGTAGATATCGGCTACCTCTCCGTCCGAGTACTCGTGAAGCCGGTAGAGTTC
>JAACEL010000415.1 GCA_011682535.1 Nitrospiraceae bacterium
CCGCCCGAACCCGACGTGCAACGCCCCAGGATCAGCACATGTTTGAGGTCGTAGAAGTCGGCGTAATGGGCGATAGCATAGCCCATATAATACCCCATGCTCCGCCAGATCTTCCGCGCACCCTCGTGACCCGCCTCCAGCTTCTCCTGCACCGTTTTCAGGCGTTCGGCGTCCGTCACGCCCTCAGGCAGATCAATCCCCGCCTTCGGCGCCAGCCGGAATACGCACTGCTGCGAGAAATACAGCGCGCCCACACCCTTGTCCGACGACCATTCGTCCTCCGGCGCATCGGGCTGGTAGTCCACCGGGCAAAACGCCAGCTCGTTCAGCCAACCCGTGATGTTGCCGTCCGTTGTCACGTAGCCGCCCGCTTCACTTGAACCCAGCGCGATACCCAGCACCCCGCCGTCTTCCAGCGACATCGATCCCGCCAGCGCCGTCACCTCGCCATCGTTGACGATCTCCAGCGGCACGTTCCACTCGTCGCGGATACGCAGGAACATGTCGCGCACCGCGTGGAACCGATCTTTCGGGATGGAACGGAACAGCGAGGCAATCATCGCGCGGTTGTTGATATACACCCCCGCCGAACTGCCGCCGATCGCGTCCACACGCGGCATCTTCTCCGCCGCCGACTTCAGCGCCGTCAACACTTCTTCGTAGTGGTACGAGGGATCGGTTTGTTTCTTAGGCTCCCAGACCACCTCCTCGCTGTAGATGGCCTCGCCGTCCACAACGGCCGAAACCTTGCGGTCCGACGCGCCCAGGTCGAACCCGATCCGGCAGCCGTCCAGATGGCGGCCCAGCGGCTGCGTGCTTTCTTTCTCCGCCGGTGCGTCGGTCGCGCCGCACGCCACCACCGTGAAAGTCTTCTCATAGACGTCCTCGCCCATGAAACGATAGTCGAACTCGCGCTCGCCGCCCGGGCCGTAGGTCGTGGCGATGTACTCGCCTACCGAACGCGGCCCGCCCACGTACAGCTTCCAACAACCCCGCTGCCACAGCAGGAACTTGACCAGCCGCTCCACGTACGCCAGGTTAGCTTCCGCGCGCGGATGGTCCTCGGCGAACACTTGCGTCTCAAACCGCGCCACCGACCCGTCCGCACGCTCCAGCGCCAACACCAGCGGCGTAGCCGCCCCCGAGCCCTCTACTTCCTCGATAAACGCCCGATTGGCCAAGACGGCCGGGCGGAATCCCTCATCCAACGGCGGCACAAATCGCGGCGCCACAAGTTTGAACGCTGTCGACATCCTTCTTTCTCTCCTACCGACCGGTCTTGCTCAAGCCTTCAGAAGCCCCGAGCACTGCAATTACAGGGTTTCGTTGATTCAGGCACAGACTATATCACAACGGCCGCAAACGCAGAAAGAGCATAACCGGCTCCATCGGCATACCGGTGCTGCTTCCCGGAGGCCTCCCCAGCCCCGTCGGGGCTACAAGCGACGCAGGTCATGGGACGGACTTCACCCAGATTCCATCGGTGTCCATGGGGCGGCAACCGCTGCGAGAAACGCGACTACGCCAGAGACATATTGGAGGGTGTTCATTCTGGGCCAGTGCTCTAGCGGCATGCCTCACGAGACGCTGGCGGCCGCGTCCACCCGGCCGAAGAATGCCGGTGCGCTTGTGAGGGCACGGCCCGTCTGCCCCAACCTACTCGAAGATCACGAAAGTCTTGGCGATCTTGTCATGCAGCGTCTGTTTTCGATCGTCGAAAATGCCCAGCACGTACCCGAAACCCAAGACCGCCGCGGACAACAGCTTTCCAGCGGTTCGCACCACCGAAGACGACAGTGTGATGCGGCCGCCCTGCTCATCCACCACCTCCAGGCCCACGACATGTTTGCCCGGCGTGGCCTGCCAACTGGACGCCTCGAACAGGGCCGACGACACCGCCCACAGCGCGATACCGAACAGCAGCCAGGGGATGCTAAACGAGAACAGGTTCTTGAACGCGGGAAGCAGCAGGTCCGACGCGTCCAGTTGGCCCGACGCTCCGAGCGAACGCGGAGCGGCCGACGTGACGACCGGCTCGACTTCGCCCCCCACTACCAGATCGGCCGCGAAGCCCAGGCCCAGCACGATCACATAGACGATGGCCACATCCAGCAGCAACGCCACGGTTCGCTTGGTGAAATCCGCGTGGTCGTCGGCCTTTGGCGCCACCCCCGCCAGCAGATGGGCTGCCGCCGCGGCCACGTCTCCGGCCGCCGGCCCCATGCCCGCCAAGCCCCCTTCCAGGCGCTGGAACCCCGGTACCTGGTCCGCCCGCATCCAGTTCTTCATCGTGTTGTTGTGAATCGGCGTGTCCGGCGCCAGGCGGCCCGTGCGCAACGCGCTCTTCAATTCGATGTCCGTTACTGGACCACGGCGTTCGCCTTTCTCTACGTAGAACCAAAGATCCATTTACACACTCACTCCGTAGCCCAAATTGCCCTCTGCGCCCATTGTACACGGTACAGGCGGGCAGGGCGAACGTGACTCAAGCGCGAGCGTTGCCGCGTGTTCATTTCCACTCCAGCACGCCAGGCGCCGTCAACCGGTCGCCAGGGCCCACGTCTACGATCCACGCGTCCGCGCCGACCCGGAAACCGTGGTCCTCCGGCAGCGCGTCCACCAAGCCGATGTGGCCCTCCTCAACGCTCGATATCGGCGTCAGGCGCGTCAGGTCCGTGTTGGCCGCGTAGCGGCCCCGGTAGACGGGCGCGAACATGAACGCCGTGTCCGTTTTCAATGCTGCGTTCTCGACGGCCGTGATTCGGGCTCGGCCAACCAGCAGGTCGTCCGCGAAGGTCAACACGGCCTGCCCGCCTTCGATTCCTGCCGCCGTTACCGGATGCGCGGTTCGGCGGGCGGGATTGACAAAGTGGACCACGCGGCCCGTGAGTGCGCCAAGGCCTTCCGCCCGTGCTGGATCGTCCAGGGCGATGGTGGCGCGGCAACCGGCGGCGTCCACGTCCACCACGGTGCCTTCCAGGGCCGCCGGGATTTCGAACGTCCGGCCACCGGCTTCGAGCCGTGTCCCTGAGACGGCAAACACACGCACGGCCGCTCCCGCACCGTCCAGCGTGACCACAGCCGTCACGGCGTCCGTGCGAATACCCGCGTCGGCCAATTCCACCGCGCCGCCATTCGGATTCCATACGACGGCCTCGCGCCGGCCCCCCAGCCGCGACACGATCACCGCTACGGCGCCGTCTTGTAAGTCCACGCGCCGGGCCGACTCGACCAGCGGCGCGTCGGTATAAGGTTCGAAGATCCCAACGAACCGGCTGTGCAGGTCCTCGCCCATCCTGCGCGCGATTACGTACTGTAGTAATTCCTTGTGCTTAACCGGTGACACCTGCGCGTCAGCCACGATCAGTTCGGTATCGGCTTCCGGGAGTACCCGCAGCCGGATTCGGGCGAGTTCGTCGCTCTGATGCGCGTACTGCGCGACGAACGGGGCGTCGGTCGCGCCGCCGTCGAACGGCGTCATCAGACGCCGCACGTTGAACAGGTGCTGGAACCCCGAACCTGCGTAGCCGTAGTAGGTACCCGAGAAACCTTCCTCGCCTCGCACGGGGTCGTCGTAGATCCGCGCCAGCTCCACGTCCTCTCCCGCCAGCGTGCCCTTCTCCTGCACATGCCATTCTCCGCCCACGATCTCGCGCTTACCAGGAGGGCCATGCAGACTGTAGTCGTGCTGCCGTCCACCGTCGACGGCAAAGAAATCGATGAAGTACGCGCCGCCGTCTTCCACATCCACCATGACCAGGTGGCGGCGGTACTGGCTGCACTGCGGGTACGTCCCGGCCGCATCCACGTCCAGCACGCGGGCGAACGCCCCGTCTACGAAGCTATAGACGGCCCCCGCCTCATTCGCCACCTGCCGTCCCGCGTCCACCGTCACCGTGTTGTGCGCGATCGTATTTTTCGACCAGGTATAGATACCGGGCACATAGCCGTTCATGAAATCCGGGTATCCCGTGTCGGGCATCATCGGCAGGCCATGCGCGAATACGTCCACATGCAGCCGATCGAAATGCCCGTGTCCACCCTTGTAGCCGTAGTACACCGACGCCGATATCGAGTCGGGGCGATTATTGAGGATGCCCATCCCGTAGCCGTCCAACAAACGCGACGCCTGTGGTTTCGACTGCTCCGTACTGGCCGGTATCGGCGCCGAGAAGAGGGAGTCGAACGACTGGAAGCACTGTTCGCCCGTCGCGTCGAGGTCGTTCAACCGCGCCAGATAACGCGCGTCGCCATAGGCGCGGTAGGCGGGCAGGTACAGCGACGCGCTCGCCATGGAGCCGCCGCTTATGCTGCCGCTGTCACCCACGGACGGCGTGTGTTTGCCCACGTTCACCATGTCCAGCACGCCGTCGTATAGACGCTTCGTTTTCGGTAGCCGGTACACGTCGCGCTTCGTTCCCTTGAGCGTCTCCGCGATCGACGTGATGGTCGACACCCACAGGCGGTTATAGCCCGGAGCGGTCTCGTAGGGCAGGCCATCGCGATACACGAGGTTGTAGAGCGCGTAGTTCAGCCCCGTCTGCAGCGTGCTGCATCCGGTACGCGTGAAAATGCCGTCCAGCCACTCATCCGTCTTGCCGTGT
>JAACEL010000416.1 GCA_011682535.1 Nitrospiraceae bacterium
TGCGGAACGGCGAGGCCGTCTGGTGCGCGAAGACGAACCTCACCGATCCGAACGTCGTGGAGATCATGGGCTACATGGGCGTGCATTGCGTCTGGCTATGCATGGAACACGGCCCCATCAATTTCGAAACCGTCCACAATCAGGTACGCACCGCCAAGATGGGCGGCATGGACTCGATGATTCGCGTCGCGAAAGGCTCCTATTCCGATTTCATCCGCGCGTTCGAGATGGACGCCACCGGCATCATGGTGCCCCACTGCATGTCGGGCGAAGAGGCGGCCGGTATCGTACAGCGCACGCGGTTCCACCCGCTGGGACTTCGTGCGCTGGACAGTGGAAACTCCGATGGTCCCTTCTGCCTGCGTCCGCTGGACGAATACCTGCGCTTCTCGAATGAACAACGCTTCGTGATCGCCCAGATCGAGGACAAGGAAGCCGTCGACCACATGGAAGAAATCGTCGCCACGGACGGAATCGACGTCTTCTTCATCGGACCGGCCGATCTGTCGCACAGCTATGGCGTGCCGGGCCAATTCGATCACCCCTTGCTGAAGGAAGCCATCGACAAACTGGCCACTCTCGCCAAGCAGTACGACCGCTTCTGGGGCCTGCCCTGCGGGCCGGCCGACGCACCCAAGATGATCGACAAGGGCGCGCGGTTCCTGGCCGCCGGCGCCGACGTCATTGCGATCGCGGAGAGCTTCAAGACGATGCGCGAAGGCTACGAAACCGCGGGCCTCACCTTCGACGCCGAGTTCTAGCGCGCTTCCCTTCTCTCTTTTCACGAGAAAAAAAGAAGCAAAGAAAAGCGATTAGGCTTCGCTTTACCGCGCTCCTGTTTCCTGCTATCGTGGAGCGCTACATACATGAGAATCAATGGCAACGCAGCGAGGCGCACGGGTCTAGCCCGGATATCTCACTGGGTTTCTTCGCGAGCGTGTGAAGATTGCGTCAGATCAGGTACTTGACGCAGGCCGCCGGGCGACAGCGTGTCGAGACACGTCGAGGTCGGCGGGCAAGGCAAGTACCTGAGATGGCGTGAGATCCGCACACGTAGCAGAAAGCCGGTGAGATATCCGGGCTAGCGAAAGGGAGAACGGACATGTCGGACAAATTGGCGATTGACGGCGGACCCAAAACGGTAACCAACGAACTGGTGGGTTGGCCCAACCTGGACGAGAATGCCATCAAGGCGGTCGAGGCGGTGTTGCGGTCCGGGAAAGTGAACTACTGGACCGGCCCGAAAGGCATGGCCTTCGAGAAAACGTTCGCGGAGTGGCAAGGCAGTAAGTACGCCATCAGCGTCAACTCCGGCACGGCCGCCTTGCACGTAGCCCTGTCGGCGCTGGGCATCGGCCCTGGCGACGAAGTGATCGTGCCCAGCTACACGTTCATCGCCTCCAGTTTCTCGATCGTCCAGGCTGGCGCCATCCCACGTTTCGCCGACGTCAATCTTGAAGACCACTGCATCAGCGTGGCCTCGGCCGAGAAGCTGGTCAACAAGCGCACGAAGGCCATCATGCCCGTACACCTCTACGGCAACGTGTGCGACATGGACGCCATCGACGCTTTCGCCAAGAAACACGGCCTGTACGTGATCGAGGACAACGCCGAAGCGTTCGGCGGTGAGTACAAAGGCAAGAAGACGGGCACGCTGGGCGACATTGCGGGGTGCAGCTTCTGCCAGAACAAAACCTTCACCACCGGCGGCGAAGGCGGCATGGTGACGACGGACGACGAAGACCTGGCCTGGGAGGCCCGCAGCTTCCGCGACCACGGCTACAATGTCCGCGAACGCATGAATCTGCTGGAACTCGAACAGAAACTGCCCTACATCCACGACCGCATCGGCTGGAACTACCGCATGACCGAGATGCAGTCGGCCATCGGGCTGGCCGAGCTGGAGCGCATGGACGACTGGAACATGCCCACCCGCCGCCGCAACGCCCACATCGTCATGGACGCCCTCGGCGAACTGCCGCAGATCAAATACATGCCCATCGACACCGATGAGCGCCGCAACGGCTGGTTCGTGATGGCGTTCTCGCTCGACATCGACCAGATGAGTTGCGACATCGGCCAGTTCGTGACGGCGGCGGGCGCGGAAGGCACACCGTGCTGGAAGGTCTTCTGGCCGCAATGCCACACGGAAAAAGCCTTCACCGAGAAGCACGGCTTCGGCGATTCGGGGTTCCCGTTCACGTCGAGCGAGTACACCGATCCCGAAAGCGTCAACATCGACAACGTCGACATCCCCAACGCGCTCTGGCACAAAGACCACACGTTCACGTGCTTCGCATATCCCACGTTCACGGAAGAGGACATGACGCAAATCGCCCACGCCCTCGTCAAAGTCATCAAGGCGTACTCCGCCTAGCGAGCGCACCGGGAACCCTCATGGAGCACGCCATGCCCGACGGAAACTTCGAAGGATTCGGAGACAAGGAACTCAAGATCGCCATGCTGGGCATGGTGGACGGCAACGGCCATCCGTATTCGTGGAGCGCGATCTTCAACGGCTACGACCCGGCCGACATGGCCGAGTGTCCATATCCGGGGATCTGCGCTTACCTCGATGAGCAGCCGCGGGATGCGCTCGGCATTGACGACGCCTGGATTACGCACATCTGGACGGACGACCCCGCGGACGCACCGCTCGTGGCGCGAGCATCCCTCATACCCAACGTGGTGGCGAAACCCGAGGACGTCATCGGCGAGGTCGACGCGGTCATCATCGCCACGGACAAAGGGCACGAGCATGTCGAACGCTGCCGGCCGTTCGTGGAAGCCGGAATCCCCATCTTCGTCGACAAACCGATGGTGGACAACGCGCAAGACCTCGCCGTGTTCCGCGGCTGGGTGGAAGAGGGTTGCGCCATCCTCAGCGGAAGCGCCTTGGCCTACACCAAGGAATTCCTCCCCTACCGCGAATCCACACAGAACCTGGGCCAGTTGCGCTACGTGAGCATCTCGATGGCAAAATCGTGGGAACGCTACGGTATCCACGCGCTGTCCGCCATCTATCCCATCCTCGGCCCCGGCTTCGTGTCCGCCCGCAACACCGGCGAAGCCGGCCGCGACATCGTCCATTTCAAACACGCGGCGGGCATGGACGTTATCGTCGCCACCATCGCCGACCTCTACGGAGGCCTCGGGCAACTGCAACTGTGCGGCACGAAGGCCTCCGCGCACGCGAGCTTCAGCGACACGTTCTACGCGTTCAAAGCGCAACTGCTCGACTTCGTCTCTTACCTACGGACAGGCACGCCCCCATTCCCCTGGACTGAGACGGAAGAACTCATGAAGATGCTGATCGCCGGTTGCATGAGCCGCGAACAGGGCGGACGCGAGGTCGCACTGCCGGAAGTGCTCTAGACTTCTTTCTTTTCGCGGGAAAAGAAAGAAGCAAAGAAAAGCGGTTACGGGAATAACGTGATGTCGAATGTCCACAAAGACTTTCATGGGGCGCTGAGCTTCGGTTTGCAGTTCCTCGACGACGCCTACGGCCCTGAGGACGTGCAGGACTTCCTTGGAGGATTGGCCGACACGGTCTACAAGCCGCTGGTCAATGCGATCCGCCTCCGGGGGCTCGACGCTTTGCGCGAGCATTGGCAGACTGTCTTCGACCTGGAAGACGGCGAGATCGAGTGGCACGACGCGGACGGCACGCTTGAGTTGCACGTCCTGCGCTGTCCGGCCATCACCCACATGCAAGCCCACGGCTACGCCATCGCCGATCACTTCTGCGAGCACACGCGCATCGTCAACGAGGCCGTCTGCCGCGCCGCCGGCTACGAAGCCGAGGTGGAATACGATCAGGCGCAGGGCCGTTGCGTGCAGCGTTTCCGGAGGGCGGCGCCATGATCTCCTGCACGGAATTTATCTGGGTCTACAGCGAACTGTTCCGCTTCATCGAAGCGCGCGGCGGCGAGGAGCAACTCATCGCGTTCTGGAAAGGCATCGCGGACGAGTTCCTGGGCAATCTGCGCCAGTACGTCGAAGAAGACGGCCTGGAAGGCATGCACCGCTACTGGTCGCACACGCTCGGCGAAGAGGGCGGCCGCCACACGATGACGCTCTACGACGACCTGTTCGTTATCGACATGCACGAGTGTCCATCCGCGAAGCTCATCTTTCAGAGCGGCCGCGTCGAGCCGTATCCGAAGTACTGCGAACACTGCCGCTGGCTCTACCCGCCGCTCTTGAAGAAACTCGGCTACGAAGCCGAGATGGACGTCATCGACTGCGAACGCGGCCGCTGCCGCCTCACCGTGCGCAAGATCACGGAGTAATGGCGCTGTATCGTTCCAAGTCGGCGGTACAATCCAGCAGCAGATCCTCTTCTCCAATCTCCACGGTCTCCCAGACGGCCAGACGACGGGGCAAATCGCCTTCAACCTCGACCACGGCCAGTTTGTACGTCCCCTCCGGCAGGCGCACAACGGCGGCTCGATCGCTCTCCAGGCGGGCTAGGGCGTCATGGGACTTCAAGGGGTAAGCAAGGATACACAGAGTCCCCCAACACGTCACTGCGAGCGCCAAACGGCCTTCGGCCGCGATTCAAGGAAGAAAGCCGCAAGGGGCGCGCGAGGCTTC
>JAACEL010000417.1 GCA_011682535.1 Nitrospiraceae bacterium
GGACGCCGCTGGACCATCGTGCTGGCCTGCGCCAGCATCCTCCTCACTTCAGTCCGCATAGTCTACATCCTCCTCAATCCACAACAGTTGGGGGCCGAACCCGCGCCCGGCCCCTTGGCTGCGTGCTACACATATCTCGGCTTCATGACCTACTGGTTTATCGTGGTGCTCGTCATGCATCTCCCCAGCGTGCGGCGCGTCTACGCACGAACAGAACAAGCCGCTGGAACACAGCGATAGCACCAACCGCCGCAGACTACACTTTCCGTGCGAAACGGAGTAATCTCAATCCATATCCGTGGAGCAGTCCTCACCCATGTCTAGGAAACAGGAGAAACTATGAGAGAGCATCCGTGGTATCTGAACGTGGCGTTGGGCCTTGTGCTGATCTTCTCCGGCGCTTCAACCGCGGCCGACTTGCCCGGAACGGGGGAAGATGCGGGTAAGACGGTCCTGTACCGCGACACGTGGGGCGTCGCCCACATCTACGCGCCAACGGTGGAGGCGGGCCTCTACGCCCAGGGCTGGGCACAGGCCGAGGACCGGCCGGAGGCACTGCTGGAGAACTTCGCGCGAGCCTTGGGCGAAAGCGCCAAGTTCGAGGGACGCTCCGGCATACGTCAAGACCTTGTCGTCCGCATGTTCGACCACTACGGCGCCGCCAAACGCGGCGCCGGCCGGGGACGCCCGGAGGTACGCGCCCACGTGCGCGCGTACGTGCAAGGCATCAACGACTTCTACGCCGCCCACCCGCAGGACGTGCCGGATTGGTGGGGCGATCGTAAGGTGGACGAGTACATGGTGGTCGCGTTCGGCCGGTTGTTCCTCTATGGCTGGTCCACCGGCCAAGCTTTCAGCGATCTGCGCCGCGGCGGCATCAGCCCCGGCTTCGACAAGGTCGAGCGCGGCTCCAACCAGTGGTCCGTCTCCCCTGCGCGTAGCGCCGTCGACGCCGCCATCCTCTACATCGACCCCCACTTGTCGTGGTGGGGCGCGTCGCGGTTCTGGGAGTTCCGAATCCATGCGGGAGAACTCCACGGTAGCGGCGTCACCCTGCCCGCGTCGCCCTACATCGGTCTGGGCCACAACGCCAACGTGGCATGGGCCATGACCACCGGCGGACCCGACACGGCCGACATCTATGCCCTCACGCTCAAGGACGACGACCCGACGCAGTATCTCTACGACGGCGAATACCGCCAGATGACCACGCGCGAGGTCACCATCGAGGTGAAAGGCGCGGCCCCGCACACCGCCACGCTCTACGGATCCCACTATGGCCCCATCGTCGCCCTGCGCGGCGGCAAGGCCTACGCCGCGCGGATGTCGTACGCCGACGCGGTCGAGGTCAACGACGCGTGGTACGAGTTCAATTTCGCCAAGGACTACAAGGGCGCGGTCGCGGCCATGGACACGCTCATGCTGTTTCCGCAGAACGTCATGGTGGCGGACACGTCGGGCAACATCTACTACCAGCGCACCGGCCGCGTGCCCAAACGCCCCAGCGGTTACGACTGGAACCGCCCCGTAGATGGTTCGACCTCGGCGACGGAATGGCAGGGCCTCCACCCCGCCTCCGACCACGTCCAACTCCTCAATCCGCCGCAGGGCTACATGCAAAACTGCAACATCTCGCCCGACGTCATGATGGTGGACTCTCCACTGACGCCCGACAAGTACCCATCGTACATCTACGGTTCGGGGACCGGACGCATCAACCAACGCGGCTCCCGTGCCATCGAACTGCTCCAGAACGACGACTCCGTCACCATCGAAGAAGCCCTGGCTTATGCCGTCGATGTGCGTCCTGCGGGGATCGATCGGTGGATGGCCGTGCTCAAGCAGATCGACGACGCCTTGGGCGCTGAGTTGCGCGCCAACCCCGACTACGTAGCGGGCATGGACGACCTGTTGGCCTGGAATCGGGAACTGCGCCGCGACTCGCCAGGGGCGCTCAAGTACTACTACTGGCGCAAGCAGTTGACGAAAGATTACGGCGAACAGAAGATGGGCTCTGTGGCCAACCGGATCAGCGCGCTCATGACGCCCCTCGGCCAGCCCGCGCCTGACGTAACGCTCAATGAAGAGGAACTCCAAGCCGCCGCGGCTTCCTTCGAGTCCGCCATGGCCACGCTCAAGTCCGACCACGGCTCGCTCGACGCGGTCTACGGCGACACATTCCGCGTCGGACGCGACGACGAATCGTGGCCACTGGGCGGTGGCGGTGGCAATGGTCTCACGACGTTGCGCAACGTGAGCTACGGACGCGAGCGCAACGACCACACGCGGTGGGGGCGCTCCGGCCAGACTTCTACGCAGATCTGTGTGATGACCAAGCCGGTCCAAAGTTGGATGTACCTGCCCATCGGCAACAGCGACCGTCCCGACTCGCCCCACTACCGCGACCAGGCCGCCAAGTGCTTCAGCGGGCGCCAGCTCAAACCCACTTGGTGGCTGCCCGAAGACCTGGCCGAACACATCGAATCGCGCACCGTACTCGAACACGCACCTTGACCCCGGCGTCAATGGATTACGAACAGGCCGTCCTTTGAGACGAGGTGATTGGTGACGCCCAGGCGCGCCATCCAGTCGCGCACTTCAAGCGTGCGCCAAGGACCGGAGCCTTTGCCCCCGCCGTTGTCGTTCTCCCACAGCCAGGCAGGCGTGGGCCAGAGGCAACACTTCGGGACGATGGCCTGGTAGACGGCCTCGCTCACGCCGTTCTGTCCGTGATGGGCCATCTGCACGTAGTCGGCCTTCAGGCGCGAGGCGTATGGCCCCGCCAGCAGTTTGTCGCCGCCCTGAAAACCGAGATCGCCCAGGAACAGCACCGACTTCACGTCGTCCTCCACACGAAACGCCATGGATGAGTTGTTGATGGCGTTCGCGTGTATCTCAAGGTTCTTGACGGCGATCACTTCGATGCGAACGCCCTCGACGTCCATCGTCTCCCCCAACTCGACCTCGTGCAGCGGTACACCAGCCTCCTCGACCGCCTTCAAGAAGCGCTGGAACGGCTCCAGTGCGGGCTGTTCATGTTCTTCGATCCACGCGGGCTCCGGCAGCGACGCCACGATACGGCCAATGGCGGGGCATTCGGGTTCGCTCAGCAACGTCGCGAGCGCATCGGTGTGATCGCTGTGCGGGTGCGACACGATCCACGTGTGGACCGCCCCGCCCTGTTTCTGGATGAACTCGCGCAGGTAGGGCGCGTCACCGAGGTTGCCGCCGTCGATCACGATCAGGCTGTCGTTCATGGTTCGGATGACATACGACATCATCTGCGTCGGCGTTTGCTCCGGCAACTGCCACAAGGTGAAGGAAGGGCGGTGCGCGATGGCCTCCCCGGCAACCGCGCCCAACGCCCCCCTGTGCATACCGAGGGCCGCCGTGCCAATCGCTAGATTCCGTAGAAAGGTTCGTCGGTTCATGCCGCGCCTCCAGTTAAGCCTGACAGGGCCAATCTCACACCCCAACGACTCTACCGCACAATCCACGGCGTCGGCAAGATCCCGACGCCACTGCCGCCAGAATGGCGGCGGCGTGAGTGTTTGGCGGGCAGCGCGGGGTGTTGGTAAGATGTGCGCGGAGTCTCACCTTGAGACACGACTGCCCAACCGAAAGGAGCACGTCATGTTGGTGATGGGAATCGTCCTCGTGTGCGGGATGCTGGCGGCTGCGCCGCCCCCCCTGCTTCACTTCGAGTGTGCCCGCACGGCTGGGGCGATTGTCGTTGACGGTGAATCCGACGACAAGGCCTGGGACAATGCGGAGCCCATTACCGACTTTCGTCTCTGGGAGACCTTCGAGCGGCCGACGGAGCGTACAAGCGTGCGGTTCTGCTACGACGACGACTATCTGTATGCGCTGTTCGAGTGCGATGACCCGGATATCTTCACCCTGTACGATTCGCGCGATGCCTACATCTGGGAATCGGACGCGGTGGAGTTGTTCCTGAAGCCCGACGCTGACAACCCCATTTACTACGAGTTCGAAGTTGCGCCCAACAACGCGGTGTTCGACGCACGTATGGTCAACACCGGCAGCGGCGGTTTTCGGCGCTGGGCAAAGTGGAATTGCGACGTGCGAACGGCCGTCCAGGTAAGAGGCAGCATCAACGAGTGGAAAGACCGCGACGAGGGATACACGGTGGAGATCGCCATCCCCTTGGCCGCTCTCTCCGAAACCATCGGCGACCGCCCGCTGAGGGGGCAGACCTGGAAGTTCGCTGCGGTTCGCGTCGATGTATCGGTCACGCTCGACAAGGAAGAGCGTTCGTCGACCGCCAACGTGCCCGGGGGCGACATTCACCAGAAAAACGGATACTTCTCGCTGACCTTCAAGTAGCCGCTGAGAATGCCCACCAAAGACATGCTCGACAAGGTGCAAGAGCAAGCGGGCCAGAGTGCCGAACGCTCCTTGGCGGACACCGGTTACGCGACCGGCTCCAAATTCGAGCAGACCGCAAAAGAACAACGAGACGTCGTTGTCGCGCTGCCCCAGATCATGCGCCCCAATCCCAGACAAGCCCTTTGCGGGCCGGCTGACCCCACTGACCACTGATGATCCACTGACCGTGGTGGCGGAATGGCGGA
>JAACEL010000418.1 GCA_011682535.1 Nitrospiraceae bacterium
TCGGCCGGCATCACCGTGGGCCGCCAGGCGGTCGGCGACAAGGCGAAGTTCTTCATCGGCGGAAACAAACGCGGCGAGTTCCTGGGCGTCGGCGACGTGATCAAGGGGTTGACGATCAAGGAGATCACGCGCAAAAAAGTCGTTCTCTCGCTAAAGTGGAAGAACCAGGAGTTGACCGTCACCCTCCCGCGTGGATAGCGCGGCCCTCGGCAATCGCACGCAGGCCCGGCCTATGGAAGAAGCCGGTCGAGCCGCCGGATCCGGGGTCCGGCGGAAGGTGTCACCCTACCCGAGGTCGGCGTCGTTCTTGATGCACGGGCTGATGCAGTGGTATACCCAATTGGCGGCGTGAGTAACAGCGCCGTCCGTAACCTGAGTGAAGAAATCGCTCGAAACGGCTATCCCTCCCGTTGGACCGGGCATCGTCAGCCGTTTCGTGGCTTCGCCACGGCAATGTCCGTTGGGCGATTTCTTCCAAGCAGCCTGGTTGCCGTTAACCGCGCGGGAATGCCGCGCAACGGAGTATAATCGCACCTATGAGACCCTTGGGCCTTCGATGGACAAGACCGGCGGCCTCGTTCTTGGTGGCGCTGTCACTGGTGGCGCTACCGGCCTTCGCGCAGCAGCAGACCCCCACAACCCCAAGCTCCACGCCCAACCTGCGTTCATTGCGCGACAGCATCAGGAAAAGCGTCACTAGCAAGAACCAGCCGGGGCAGAAGACGCCGGCAGCAAACAAGAAGACGCCCAAAGAACGGGCTCCGGCCTCAGACGCGGGCGCCAAGACCCCGCCTCCGGGACGCAAGGCGGCACGCACGGCCGGCGGCGCGCGGATCGCCTTGGGCGGCGCCAAACGTGGCGGTGCGGCCGCGGGCGGCGGCGCCACGGGTGGCGCCGGAGGCGGCGCAGTGGCGAAGATCCGGATCATCGGTGAGGTGAAGTACGAGCCCATCAAGGATCGCGAGGTGAAGTACGGCGACGTGCCGGACGCGGGCGAAGAACTCACCGAAATGGGGCCGATGCCGGTGGGCGAATTCCTCGACCTGCTACACATGACGACCAACTGGAACATCCTGGTGACCGAAGCCGCCAAGGCCATCAGTCTCGAATTCTGGATCGTCAACACCAAGCCCAAGGCCGCCCTCGAAATTCTCCGCTTTCACGACATCTATTACGAATACAAGAAAGACACGAACACGCTGTACGTGATGACCAAGGACGAGTACATCGAGAAGGAATTCGGCGACTTGGTTGAGCACGAGTTCGTGGTTAAAAACGCTGAGGTAGACTACGTAGAAAGCGTCATCACCTCGTTCCTTTCCCCGGCCGGCCGCATGATCGTCGACCCCCGCACGCACCACATCTTCCTGTGGGACACCGAGGACAACCTCAAGAAAATCAAAGAGGCCGTCGCGGAGTTGGACGTCTCCCTCACCAAGGCGGAATTCGTGGTGTCGCATGCGGAAATTGCCGACATCGAGGCGATCCTGTCTACCTTCATGTCGTCCAGCGGCAACATGATTGTCGACCCGCGCACGGGCAATCTACTGGTCGAGGACTTGGCGGAAAACATCGACGAGATGCGCACGGTGTTGGCCAAGTTCGACGTGCCCCTGATTCCGCAGACCTATGCCATTCGTTACATTGACGCAGAGACCCTGGCCGACAGCGTCGAGATGCTACTTACCGAGCGCGGCACCGCGCAGGTGGATATCCGCACGAATTCAATCATGGTAACCGACCTCCCGGCACGCCAGAAAGAGATCGAAGAACTCATCGCCGTGCTCGACCGCGAACTGGAGACGCGCACCTGGGTGCTCAACCACGTCGAGGCCGACCTGATCGCGGAGCGGATCGAGACGATCATCCCGGAGGAAATGGGCGACATCATCGTGGACGAGGACGTCCATCAAATGACGGTGACCGGCTTGCCGGAGCGCCTCGACCAGATCGACGAGTTGATCGCCGTGTGGGACGTGATGCGCAGCCAGGTACGGATCGAGGCCTATCTGGTCTCGGTCAGCGAGAAGCTGGCCCGCAACCTGTCGCTGAAATGGAGTTACTTCGACTCGAGCGGCAACTCGCCGCAAGCCTACCGCATCAACAACGGCGCCATCCCCGACTACACAAACCTGACCAACACGATGACGGTGGGCCAGTTGCCGTACGCCGAGCCATTGCGCAATTGGGTGACTGGAGACGTCATCACCGACATCAATGGCCAGGATATCATCAAGGCGTTCCACGGCAACCGGGTGGCCGCGGTGCTCGACTATCTCGACACCACCAACAAGGCACACGTGATCTCCTCCCCCAGCGTGACGGTGCAGGACGGCGAGGAAGCCATTTTCCAGAGCGGCAAACGCGTGCCCTACGTGACGTCGACGACGTATGGAGCGAGGCAGACCTATCCCACGAACGCGACGAATCAGAACTACAACACCTACTCGCGGCCCTACAACCGCATCGACTTCATCGAAGTGGGCACCATCCTGCGCGTGTTGCCGCGCATCACGGACGAAGGCACGATCCTCTTGGAAATCAGCGCGGAGGACAGTGACGCCGAGAACGTCACCGTCATCTCGAACGGCGAAGAGAACACGATCCCGGAGAAGCGCGAGAACAGTGCCGAAACGCAGGTTCGCGTGCGCGACGGGCAGACGATCGTCATCGGCGGCCTGCGCAAGGGCAATTCGTTCCAGAGCGTGTCGAAGTCGGTGCCCATTCTGGGCGACCTGCCCCTGGTGGGCCGCCTGTTCCGCAACAAGAGCGGGGAGGTGGACAACGACACGCTGCTGATATTCATCACGACGACGGTGGTCAGCGAGACGACAAGCCCCGAAGCCGAGGATCTGGCGCGGTTCGACGAAAACTTCGCCGAGCGCCTGCGCGAATCGCGCAAGTCGGGTCTCACGCAATTGTTCGACCGCGTCGCCCGCCGCAAGAGCGACATCAGTGTCTCGATCGGGCAGAGCGGCTACATGCACTGTGAAGGTAAACAGATAACACTCGACCAACTGCGCGACAAGCTGGCGAACTTGAAGGCGCCCCTCAAGACCCGTGTCATCGTCCGCAAGCACCCGCTCGCGCCGAACAAGACGGTGACGGAGTTAATGGAACTGCTGCTGGAACTTAACGTGAAGGTGGAGTTTGAAAAGAACGTCCGGCCGTTCGTGCCCGACTACGACGGCAAGACGAACGAGCCCGATCTCCCCATGGCGGACGCGGCCCCCCTGAAAGAAGCCCGGGCTAACTAGCCCGCGTCCGAGATCCGCAAGACACGTGGGCGTTCAGGCGGACGCGGGGGCCTTGGCGCCGCGGGGGGCCTTGATGAACTTGCCGGCCTTGATGTAACGGGCACAAACGCGCACACGGCGAACGGTGCCGTTCTCGTCGATGATCCGGATCCGCTGCAGGTTGGGTTTCCACCGGCGCTTGCTGATACCGGTCACTTTCTTACCCACACCGCCTTCGCGCTTGGCTTTACCACGACGCACCACGCGGTGGCCGACCCGAGGTTTCTTTCCGCTGTAATCACATACCCACGCCATGATTCTCTCCCGTCAGAACGCCATTCCTGCTGCGCCCGAGGGACGCTTGGCTGGCTCATTCCAAGGTGGTATACTTGCGCTTCAGCTCAAACCGGCAAAGTTTATCACATGCCCTATCCGAATGCAAGGAATGTCCCGCCAGCAAGGCCGCCACACCAAGTCGACCAAAATGCAGGCGCTGGCCCAGTGAGCGCGCCGAACGGCCGGAGCAATCCCCGCATTGCGCGGGTAGTGGCACGTTTTCCACGGTTCGCGGGGGTTGCGGTGGTTGTGAGCACGCTGGTGACGCTGCTGGCGGGTTGCGCGGCCACCGGCGAGCGCCTCGGTTGGGGCCCACGACCGGAGAGAGCGCCCAAACCGGCCGATATCCTGGCGGACCTGGCGGCGAATGACGCGGCTATCCACAGCTTCAAGGCCACCGGCGCGGCGCTGCTGTCCTCTCCGGAGTTTGCGGCCGTGCGCAAATTCAAGCACAGCCGCATCTACTTCCGGCGTCCGGCCGACCTGCATATCGAAGGCCGCAAGGTTGGCAGCGCGGTCTTCCGGCTTCGCTGTGTGGGCAGCGAGTTCTTGCTGGAATTCCCCGCCACCCGCGACGAACCCTATTACCGGCTTGAGGGGGAAGAGTTCGAGGGGGTCGATTTCTCGGTTTCGCCGTCGGACATCGTGCGCGAGATGTTCCTGCCTGAGGCCTGGGGCGGCCTCCGCCGGCGCCACGTGCGCCTGATCGCCTACGACGAGACCGCGCGGACCGCCGAATTGCTGGTGGGCCCGAAGCGCGCCCCGCGGCGGCGCATCACGGTCATAGGGCCCCCATGGGTCGTCGTTCGGAACGAGCTACTCGACGACGAAGGCAAGGTGCTGGCAATCACCGAGAGCGGAGACTACACGGTGAAAGACGGCATTCGCTTTCCGATGTCCATCAATGCGTATTTCCCGCCGGAGGACACGCGGATGACGCTCACGATGCGCACGGTCTTTCCGAACGCCGACCTGGATGACGCGCTATTCGACATCGAGTCGGCGGCACGCGAATTGGGACTGGACTTGCCGGCCGGGGGCCGCAAGCCGGCGAAACCATAACGGAGCAAGTAACGTGCAAGAAAGCCAGCACGCGGGCATCGCCCTGACGGACCTCGACCCGTCGGAAATCGCATGCACGTTCAACCTTAAGCCCTTCCAAGGCCGCCAGATCTTCCAGTGGATCCACCGGAAGCAGGCCACCGGGTTCGAGTCGATGACGAATCTGTCCAAGGCGCTACGCGCCCGGCTTGAGGCGCGGGGCCTGGCCCGCCAGACAACACTTGAGCACGCGGCTCTCTCGCCGAAATCGGGAACGCGGAAGGTGCTGGTAAGGTTGCGCGACGGAGAGAGCGTCGAGGCGGTGTTGCTCCGCGACCGCAACCGGGTCACGTTGTGCCTGTCGGCGCAGGTCGGCTGCGCGCTCGAGTGCCCGTTCTGCGCGACGGGGCAGTCGGGGTTCAAGCGCAACCTGACACCTGGCGAAATCGTGGAGCAGGCGCTCCACCTGCTGGCCGGCGAGGATCTCGGCGAACGTACGCCGAACATTGTCTACATGGGCATGGGGGAACCGTTTCGCAACTACGACGCGGTGGCCAAAAGCATCCGGCTGTTGATGGACAAGGACGGCCTGGCCATCGGCGCACGGAGGATCACGGTATCGACAGTGGGCGAGACCGGGGGCATCCGCCGCTTCGCCGGGGAGAATTGGCAGGTGCGGCTGGCGGTTTCGTTGCATGCGGCCAACGATGCCCTGCGCTCGAAACTGGTGCCCCTCAACCGGACGCACCCGTTGCCGGAGTTGATGAAGGCCATCGAATACTACACCGCCA